>CAYHXB010000034.1:0-1885 GCA_964360535.1 uncultured Candidatus Saccharibacteria bacterium | reverse complement strand
TTGAGAATAACGAAATTATAAATTTTAAAGAAATGAAACACTGTCCGGTTTGCAAGACCACTTTGGCAAAACAAGAGGGCTGCAATAAGTGTCCGGCTTGCGGCTGGGGCTTGTGCGCTTGATTTTTAATCGTTCGGATATTAAAATATGAACATATTATGAAACCGAGAAAAAACGCAAAACTTTACACTTTCCGCGTAATCATCGAACCGGAACAGCCAAAAGGTTATCACGGGTTTGTTCCGCTTCTTCGGGGGGTGCATACTTTCGGCGACACTATTGAAGAGGTTAAGAAAAACTTGAAAGAGGCGATAATCTGTCATCTTCAGGGACTGATTAAAGACGGCGAATTTATCCCCAAAGAGGAAGAATCTTTTGAATTGGTTCAGACATTCTCCGAAAAAGAATTCGCCTTAAGCCGTTAAAATTCATACGCTATGCCAAAATTGCCGGCGGTGAAAGTGAAAGAACTTATCCGAGTCTTAAACCAGCTCGGATTTTTTGAACATCATCGGGTTGGCAGTCACGCGCAATTTAAACATCCTGACGGCAGAAGAGTGACCATGCCAATCCATTACGGCAAAGACGTTAGCAAAGGAATTTTGCGAGGCATTCTTAATGATATTGATATTAACGTGGAAGAATTTATTTCATTTTTAAAACAAAGAAAATAATCCCTTATCTACAATGTCCTTCCTGCGGCTGGGGCTTGTGCGCTTGACAAATAGGCGTTTTCCTGCTACGCTTTAAATATAAAAATTTTCGCACATTGATAACGGTAAGTCTGAGGTTCTGGCATGGGGCCAGAGTGAGGGACGAGCCAAAATAAAAGAGGGGGGAAATCGTCATGGCAAAGCAGATTGTCGCAGGCGAGAAGTACGAAAGTATCACAGGGCAATTGTTTGAAATCGGCGGGCAACTTCGGCAGAAAGATGGATATCCGTACAATTCGGAGGCGCTCGGAAGACATCTTCAAGACGCAATTGAAGGAAAGTTTAATCAGGACGAGCCGAAAAACGAATTCCTCAAACTCATTTCCGGCAATGAATTGCTCATGCTGGATGCAACCGACGGAACCGAAATTCTGGCGGACGCGAGCGATGTATTCGCGTACATCGACTCGGACTTCAGGAACTGGAACGCTGATGAAAAAGGTCCGGCAACCGACGCGGTTCCCGTTCGTGTCTATGAGATGACAAAGAATGGAACTCACGCGCAGATGTTCGGTTCACTCTCGTCAGATATGCGGAAGCAATGTCTTACTCAAGCCCAAATCAAGGGCTTTATAAAGAAATACCGCAACTGGCTGATGGGAGACGGCTACGCGACTTTTTTCCTGTTCAAGGCGCGAGGCCATTTCTTCGTTGCTAACGCTTTTGTGTACTCGTACGGCAAGCTCTACGTGTACGTGTACCGGTTTGGGTACGACCGCGTTTGGGATGCTGACTACCGGCATCGGTTTGTTGTTCCGCAACTGGCTTAACTTATACTTTATCCCTTGGATTCTTTAACACTTTGAATCCAAGGGATTTTTTTATATATAATATCATACATATGGTTGACTTTTTTTAGTTTAGGTTTAAAATAAATATATTATGACCGTAAAAACTATACTTAAAAATATTCAAATGAGAAAAATCGGAGAAAAGCCGGTGGTGATATTGCCTTTGAAAATATGGCAGGCTTAAGATTTACCAAGAGATTTAAATGAAACAACGTCCGGTATTTTTATTGATTGTAATTATTATTTTGGCAGTCGTTGCCGGAATTTTTGTCAGCCCTCAATGGCTGGGAGAGAAATACCGGCCCTGGCGTTTGGGTTTGGACTTGGTGGGCGGCACGCATCTGGTTTATGAAATTGATATGTCGCAGGTTGCCTCGCAAG
>CAYHXB010000033.1:0-2318 GCA_964360535.1 uncultured Candidatus Saccharibacteria bacterium | reverse complement strand
AAGGAGTGTTTTTTCTTTCGGGGTTACTGGCGTACTCGCCAGTGCGTGGGGCTTTCTCCGAGCGTACGCTTTAGTTTCGCTTCACCACGCACGCGGAGCGTGCCACATTCACTACCTCACTTTGTTTTGGAAATAGGTTCTAACTTGGTACAATAGAGACACACTAGTAAAAAAGGACACCACGTGGTGTCCTTTTTTACTATTAGTATGTAGGCAGGATTTGAACCTAGTACCACCCCGTGTTGGAAGGAGCCGCGCCGCAGGCGCGGCTGATGGGAAACCAGAAGGTGTCCCAGACGGGAATCGGGGTGGTACGCGGTGAGATTCCTGTCCCGCGCACACTTATTTACTGAACCGAATAATTCTCATTCAGTATTTTTCTCGTTTGCGGTCCGACGTATCCTGTCGGTTCAATGCCGTGTTTTTGCTGGAATTTTTTTACCGCAGCCAAGGTGCATTTTTTGAATGTTCCGGTAATCGGACAATTGTTTTTGCTAAAGCCGGGCGAGGGATAATCGCCCTCAAGCGTGAGCAATGCCTGAAGCGAAAGTACATCCGTGCTGCCGGCAAGCCCTTCTCCCATATTGCTGTTCCATTGGTGCGGCAACAAAGTCGTTTCAGAAAATCCCGCAGTACTCGTAGCGCCGCCTGTGATGAGCGGAGCCGAACCATCAAAAAAATCTTTTATTCCGGAATATGTCTGGAACGCAAGTTCTTTTAACGCGACTTCCCGCGTTTCGGGGTATAAAAATTGCGGTTCGTATATATAATCATACTCAATAAGCATACCGGCTGGGTTAAGCGAATTGTTGGAGCCTATGGCTATAAGTTCCTGTTCTTCCACGACTCCGTTTGATTCCATGGGCATATCACTTGGCGTCGCGTAAGCGCTGAAGCGGTTAAAGATTTTTCTGGCGATGGCCATGCTCGCCTGAGAATTAGAATATTGTTTTTCAGGAACATAAATCGCGAATCCGGAATATTTCCCGGGCCGGTTCGCGGGATGGCCTGGATGGTCGTTGAAATGGATATGAACCACAAGGTCAACATTGTTTTCATTTGCCCATTTATTTATCCCGTAAAGTTTTATGGCGCCTTCCGGTGAAGCGTCGTTATGCTCCATAATTTGATTGCGGTCAACCAGTCCGCTGTTAACTAAAGTTTCCATATACAGACGGTATGTTTTCATGAAATCCTGTATTGATGAGCGCTCTTTTTCAAAATACGAAGAAAATTCCGGAGAGTATCCGTCTTTGGCATGCGAAAGAATTGCCTCAAATTCCTTGTTTTCGCCGAAAAATCCGGCGAGATATTTTCCAAGTTCAGCCGTTAGATCGGCTTCCCTTACGTTTCTAAATTGCGCTCCAACCGATTTTTTTTCGTGTCCGGGAACGATAAGTACCCGTATTTTTTCACCACCGATTTTCGCCGAAAGATATTCCGTTTTGAGCTGGTTTTCATCCGTGCTTGCCACGAAGAATATTCCGCCGAGGTTATTTTTTAAATCGTCAATATTAACCAGAGTTTTTATCGAGTCGGAAAATGAAAAGAAAGCAAAGAAAAGCAGGACAAATAAGAAAAGCGCCCAAAATTTCATAACGATTAGGTTAATTATAAAGGAAATGCAATGAATTGGCAAAGACGACATTCGTTTTGCAAAGCCATTAGGCTTGATTTAACAACTCGTCAATCTTGCCCAATTCGTCTTTTTATTATAGTTTAATATGAATATGGAACTTCCGGATGATATTGATAAATTTGTTTTGTCTTCCGTAAAAAACCAGTCGGATGCCAGATATGTTCTTTTCGGAGTTCCTGAAGATGACGGAGCATCGGGTTTGGCGTATTTTGAGGGATCGGTGGGCGGTCCGGCCGCGCTTCGCAGGGCTTCCCAGTTGTACTGCGCTTTTCACCGAACGGAAAACGGAGCACTTCGAACTTTCATTACCAATTCTCACGAACCGATAACCGGAAACTCAATATCTTTTTTTGATGCCGGCGACAAAAAGAAAACCGATGTCAAAGAAACTGTTTTCGCGCTGCTCAAGCAGAAAAAATTTCCCATTATTCTCGGCGGCGACCATTCGATAACTTACGAGGCATTGTCCGGAGCCAACCTGTTCCATGACAGTTTTGCGGTTGTATATTTCGATTCCCATCCGGATTTTCGCTCATCGGATAAAAACGGCAAAAAAAATTATGCTACAGTGATGTACGACGTGTCGCTATTATCCAATTTGCGGAAGGATAAATCGATAGAAGTCGGTATAAGCGACATTGAGTCAGAAGAATTCGAGAATCTGGAAAAATCAGGAATA
>CAYHXB010000032.1:0-3106 GCA_964360535.1 uncultured Candidatus Saccharibacteria bacterium | reverse complement strand
TTCCAATAATACCAATTGAAAACGTCCTTCGCTATCGGGACGGCGTTCAAGCTGCCTTCACGCGAGTTTTCCACAAGCACCAGAACGGCTATCTGCTGTTGGCTTGTGCCGACATCCGGAACCGTGTAGCCGACAAAAAAAGCGTTTAGTTCCTGGTTGTTTTTCACCTGAGCCGTTCCGGTTTTACCCTCGACGGCAAAAGGCAAATCACCAAGTGTATTAGCCATACTGCGTTTTGAAGTCGCGACAAGACGCATCCCCTTCCTCACTTCTTCAAATTGCGGACTAAGATAAGAAATATCCGAAATTATTTTGTGGTCCGAATTTTTATTAAGTGTCGGCTGATAAATTTTGCCGCCGTTGGCGAACGCAGAAATATAATTTATCAGTTGAATCGGCGTAAGAAGCAAATCCCCTTGTCCGATGCTTACGTTGTAAGTGTCGCCGAGAAGCCACGGCTGTTTGGTTTTTTTCTCTTTCCAATCGGGCGAAGGCAAAAATCCTTTTCCTTCTCCCGGCATATCAATGCCGGTAAGATTGCCGAGATTGAATTTCTGCCACCATTGCCGTAGACGCGTAATGCCCAAACCGGGCGAATCCGGCCCGCCTCCGCCAAGTTCGTAAAAATAAACGTCGCTGGACTGGGCAAGCGCCGACGCCAGATTAACGTAGCCCTGATACTGCCAGTCCAAATAGCGAGTCGGCTCATCGGGCTTGTAGGGATTCGGAATGTCTATGTACCCCGGAGAAAAGATTTCTTTTGAGGGAGTTATTACGCCTTCTTTGAGCGCCGCCACGCCGACAAGCGGCTTTATCGTGGAACCGGGACTATAAAGTCCTGATACAGCGCGGCTAAAAAGCGGTTCGTCGCGCGAATTTAAAATCGCCTGTTTCTCGGAATTTTTCCCTCCGGAACCCAAAAGATTGTTGTCGTAAACCGGGAAATTGAGCAGAGCAAGTATTTCGCCGTTCTGCGGATTGAGCGCCAGGCCTACTCCTTTCACGCGTCCCAAAAATGAAAGTTGCTGGCTCATACGTTCGTAAAAATACTTTTGTAAATCGGCGTCTATTGTCAGGTAAAGCGGCTTCCCTATTGATGGGCTTATCTCCTTCTCTTCTCCGAGAATCATTCCGCGCGCGTCGCGCTTCTGCGTCCTTTCGCCATTAACACCGCGCAAAGAATCATCGTACAAAAATTCAAGACCAGCCTTGCCGACCGTATCCTGCGGGAAAAGTTCCGGGTTGTTCTTCAGGTTGGCAACCGTCACCATTCCGGTATAGCCGATAACGGAAGAAAATATTTTGCCGTCCGTATAATTGCGGTTGAAGTTATCGCTTATTTCAAGCGCCGGCGAATTCAGACTCTTGAGTTTTACGACTTGCTCCTGGCTTAGATTCTGGCTTAAAAGCAACGAACCTCCGCTACCTTCAAGATCGGTTGATTCAATAGAATTCCATATTTCTTCCGGCGGCATCCCTAATGCTCCGTTCAGCGCATCCAGTATCCTGTTTTGCGAATCGGGGTCTCGCAAAAATTCGTCCATTTCCAAAAAAGCAGAAAAAATAGGATGATTGTCCGCGAGAATTTTGCCGTTCCTGTCATAAATAATTCCTCTCGGCCCAGGCAGTAAAGTCGCCAGATTTTGATTGTCTTCTGCCCGCGCGGAATAGCGGGCGGATTCCGACAAACCTATAAAAACGGTTCTTCCAATAAAAACAATGGCAATCATAGAAACAACGAATCCTGCCAGAAACATCGGCCAGTTTTCCAGCGGAACTTCCATCAGTTCCGAATCTTTGTCCCTGGACCAGTCGTCGCTGAGGGTTTCTTCAAGATCCAATTCTCTTTTTTTGCGCTTTAAGTGCATTTTAAGCCGGGGATATTTTGTAAAAATAGCTTAGAATGTGGAAAATTGCCGCGCCGAAAATAGTTGTCATGCCTGTTATCAATCCCAAAAAATATATGTTACCCCAAAAAACTGACCATCCGAAAACCGCGTAGAAAATAATAACCGATAAAATTATTCCTAGAATATTGTTGAATCCGCTTTCCCACGGTGAAATATTTCTGCCAAACATTACCAGAAAAGGAATAATGAAAAAAAACATCATCTCCAGTCCGGGCAGCGGCTTCCAATTCATAATAAGAACACTTAAGGCGGCGAGAATCGCCATTTCCAAAATGTCCAGATAAAAAATCAGGGCCACCAGCGCCGCCATGACGAATTCCGGAGACCATCCTAAAAACGCCTTGAAGTTGAATTGCAAAGACAGGGCTATGGTTAGAACCAAAACAGAAGCGGCAAATTTATTGCTGGTCGAATTTTTACTGCCTGGCATTGTATTCGGTGTCTATGAAAACCGACTGGAAATCATTTGGATTATAAACCGTTTCAAGATCGGCCTCGGAAAAAAACTGATCCGACGAAAGATGTATGTTCCTAGCCAAACCGACAGCCATGCCGAAAGGATAATCGGAACTTACCGAGTAAACGGCGTCGCCCTCGCCGATTTTCGCGTCTTTTGGTATCAATGTTAGTTTGGGATTATTCCCTCCCTTAAGCAAAGAATTAGCGCCGTAATCGCCTATCCTGACCGATGTCTGGAATCTTGAATCGAAAATTGTCTGAATAAGAGAATTGTTTTCAAAAACTTCTTTTATCTTCCCTATCAGAACTTTTTTAGAAGAATACAAAACGAAAACCGGCTGTCCAGCCTTAACTCCGTCTTTTTTGCCCTTGTCAGAAAGAAGCTCGCTTTTTAAATTGAACGGATAATTTGAATAAATCGACGCTTGCAGGAAATTTCCGGATGGCGGACTTTCTTTTTTTAAAACGCGAAGTTTCGCCAATTCGGCCTTGAGCGATTCGTTTTCAAGCGAGAGCACGGCGGCGTCTTTATTCTGCCACGTTGCAGGCGCAAGAAAAGACCTAATCATCCAGCCCGCGGAAGGATAGAAAATAATCAAAACGGCTATTATGAAAAGCGTTATCAGGAAAAAATTTTCTTTTCTCATAGCGGGCGGCGCATCCGCGCGCCGTTACAGCGATATTTCAAACGGCCTTAACGGATTGGCCAAAAAGTGTTTGTAATTGTCGAAGTTTTC
>CAYHXB010000031.1:0-3522 GCA_964360535.1 uncultured Candidatus Saccharibacteria bacterium | reverse complement strand
GTTTTTGAGAACCGGCGTTCGATTTGCTCCAGCGGCAAATCGCCGCCTGCATCTCGGTATCGCGATCGCTTTGCGAACCAATCTCGCGATACCTCCGATAGCTTCTCAAAAATTAAAAACTCCATATTTAAAGTTTAAAGGATTATAAATTTATTCTATGAGAACTTTCTCGGCGGACATAATCAAAAAAGAAGGAGAGGAAATAGAAATGACCGGCTGGGTTGAGGCGAGGCGCGACCATGGCAAACTCGTTTTTATAGACATCCGCGACAGGAGCGGAATTGCCCAGGTTGTTTTTAACGCCACCGATATAAAGGAAGCCGGTGATTTGCGTCTAGAGTATCTTATAAAACTGACTGGCCTTGTGAAAAAGCGTCCGGTAAAAATGTTCAACGAAAATATGCCGACTGGGCAATTTGAAGTTCAGGCGAAGACGCTTGAGATAATCAGCAGGTCAGAGGCCTTGCCCATTGCCGTTGACGGCGACGGATATGAAATAGACGAGGAAGTCCGAATGAAATATCGCTATCTTGATTTGAGAAGGAAGCGCCTCCGCGAAAACATTCTGCTCCGCGACAAAGTTGTGACTCTGGTCCGCGAATATCTTCACAAAGAGAATTTCGTGGAAATAGAAACGCCGCTTTTGACAAAGACCTCGCCAGAGGGCGCGCGCGATTATTTGGTGCCGTCCCGCGTGCATCACGGCAAATTCTACGCTTTGCCCCAATCGCCCCAGCAATATAAGCAGTTATTGATGATTGCCGGCTTTGAGCGCTATTTTCAGATAGCGAGGGCACTGCGCGATGAGGACACTCGCGGAGACCGCCAGCCGGAACACACGCAGATAGATATGGAAGCATCGTTCGTGACGGAGCAGGAAATGAGGGACATAACCGAAGGAATGATGATTTATCTCGTAGAATCGCTCGGCAAAAAAATAGCCAAGAAGCCATTCCCGGTTTTCACGCACGAAGAGGCGATGAAAAAATTCGGAGCCGACAAATTTGACCTTCGTGAAGATAAGGAGGACAAAAATACTTTAGCTTTTGCTTGGGTCGTGGATTTTCCGTTGTTTTCCGCCGAAGGCGGATCCGCCTCTGGCGGAGAAAATACAAAATTAACTTTCGCGCACAATCCTTTTTCTGCGCCCAAAGCGGAGCACGTTGAAAGATTGATGTCTTTGTCTGTCGGAAAAGATGACGAAGAACTGCTTGGTATGCGCGCCCAGCAATATGATTTGGTCTGCAACGGATATGAAATCGCTTCAGGAGGAGTCCGCATTTCCGACCCGAAGGTTCAGCGCAAAGTTTTTGAAATAATGGGACTGACGCCGGAACTTACCGAAAGCCGTTTCGGGCATCTAATTAAAGCTTACGAATACGGAGCGCCGACTCACGCCGGAATCGCTCCTGGACTCGACCGGCTTTTGATGATTATCCAGAACGAGCCGAACATCCGCGAAGTCATCGCTTTTCCGAAAACAGGCGACGGGCGCGACCCGATGATGGAGTCGCCGTCTAGCGTGGATAAAGCTCAATTAGATGAACTTGGTATAGAAATCAAAAAACAAAAATAAAAAAATAAAACAAAATGAAAGACGTAAATTTTCCGATTTTCAAAACAAAGACAGAAGGCGTTGACGAAAAATTCAATCTTAATAATCCGGATGACCGCCGCAGGTATTTTGACGCCAAAGCTGGCGAAGAGGTTAAGAAATTAAAAGAATATTTGGATAGCGGAAAAACTTTCGTTGCTTACCTTATCGGCAAGAAAAATTCCGGCAAGGGGACTTATTCCAAGCTTTTTATGGAGGCCGTCGGTTCCAAGAATGTCAGCCATGTTTCGGTCGGCGACATTATGCGCGACGTTCACTCAAGCCTTTCCGACCCGGCGCGGAAAAAAGAACTCATTGATTTCCTGGAAAAGAACTATCGCGGTTTCCATACTGTTGAGGAAACAATCGGCCTCATTGAAGGACGCGACCAATCATCTCTTATTTCCACCGAACTTACGCTTGCTCTTCTCAAATATGAAATAAGCAGGCGTCCGAGGCAGGCGCTATTCATAGACGGTTTTCCTCGCGGGCTGGATCAGGTCAGCTATTCTATTTTTTTAAAAGACCTTCTTGGATACAGGAACGACCCGGACTTTTTTGTTTTTATAGACCTTCCCATAGAAGTTATTGATGCCCGCATTAAGACCCGCGTTATATGCCCCATTTGCAAGACGCCCAGGAACATTCGTCTGGCCATAACAAAGGAAATTGGCTATGACGAAAACACTAAAACGTTCTATCTTGTCTGCGATGAAGCAATGTGCAAAGGCGCGCATATGGTTACAAAAGAGGGCGATGAACTCGGAATCGAGCCCATCAGAAAACGTCTTGAAACGGATGACACTGTTGCAAAGCATCTTTTGAAATTGAAAGGAGTTCCTCATATATTTTTGAGAAATTCTATTCCGGTCAGCGAAGCTGCCGCAACTACGGACAATTACGAATTGACGCCGGCCTACAGTTTTGAAATAGACGAGGCCAAAAAGATAAAAGTTATAGAAACGCCGTGGACTGTCACAGATGACGACGGAGTTGAATCCTACAGTTTAATGCCCGCACCGGTAGCACTCTCGCTTATAAGGCAAATAGCCAAAGTTCTTAAATTGTAAAATGGACCTAGACCTACTCGCCGGTTTCCTGAAAAGAGCGAACAAGAACACTTACGCTTCGGAAACGGCAGAGAAAGTTAAATCATCCCGCTTGGAATCACGCGACTACGAATATTTAGAAAGCAATTTGCTTTATCATGATACTTATTTCGGCGGGACGAATTTTATGGGCGAGGAAATTGTGTATGAAAACGGCAAACCGGCGTGGGGAATGAATTATCACGGTTCTACGCTTGACCCGGCAATTACTGAAGCTGAAATAGACAAATCGTTACGCGGAGCGTTAAAGCAGGACTACGACGACATAATTCCGGTGCGAGGGCCGAGAATTTATAAAGTTGATAACTTTGAATACAGAAATAATTTGAGCGGAGATTTGAGCAAGTTTGAAGGCAAGGAAGAAATTACAAAGGACGGGAAGCTGATATACTCCGCTCTTTTCCACGGCGGATTGATTAAGTAAATGAAAACCAATAAAAAACATTCTCATATTCTTGAGAATATGAGAATGTTTTAGAATTATAATAAATAAATGAAAAACACAACTTTGTGTTTTTTGGTTAAGGAAGACAAAGTTTTGCTTGCTATGAAAAAGCGGGGCTTTGGTGCAGGCAAGTGGAACGGCGTCGGGGGGAAAGTAAGCGACAGCGAAGACATAAAGGACGCGACAGTCAGGGAGGCAAATGAGGAAATCGGCGTTTCAATAAATCCGGCTGATTTAAAAAGCTACGGGAGCATAAAGTTTTCTTTTGACGGCAATCCCGACTGGAATCAGGAAGTTCATATTTTCATAACCGAAAAGTGGGAAGGCGAACCGGCGGAGTCGGAAGAAATGAAACCGAAATGGTATGAGAACAA
>CAYHXB010000030.1:0-3680 GCA_964360535.1 uncultured Candidatus Saccharibacteria bacterium | reverse complement strand
TCGCATCCGGTAGTGACTATGCATGTTACCTGCCCGCCGGAATAATGCTCGAACGTCAGATAAAGCGCGTCTATGAAACCAACGAGGCCAAGTGTGGCTGAAAGCCAGGCAACGCGCCTGGCCAGGTCCGATTCCCAAAAACCGCTTTCCGAATGCAAGAAATTTTTAATCATGAAAAGAATACTACGCTATTATATTTGATTACGTATCTTAATTCCAGATAATGTTTATTCTGTTCGTGTTTTTCGGCAATCCGGTCAGCCAGAAAGGCCAAAGTGAAATTTTGCCGTTATCAAGATCGGATAAGCCTTTAAGAGTTTCTCTTGCTTCGTTTAATGACTTGCCGGCTATTTTTGATTTGAGTTCGCTCTCCGAAAATTTCGGCTCGATGATTCCGTCAACGACGAGCGAAAAAGTCATCTGACCGGCAATGAAGTCGGTTTTGACGTTCTTGTAATCTATTTTTAGATTGGTGAAATCCATGTCAGGATAATCCTTGTGCATCAAACTCGAAACGAGCGAGTTCAAATCATCGTCTTTGAAACCCAATGCCTGGAAAGAAGCTTCTCCGAAAATGCTGAAATTGCCATCAGTATTGGCGGTTTTTCCCGGAACAAGCTTTGTTATAGTCACCAAAGAAGCGCCATCAAGTATATTGAAACCCTGCGGCCGGCTGTTGAGAAATCCGCTCTGTAGTGTGTCTTTCAAACCCTGTGTTGTTTTTTCCTTTGCGGAAGCTATGTCTTGTTCCGTAGGCACCTTGGTTTGCCCCATCATACCGCCGCTGGCCGGCTGCGGCATTGTTGCGTAAAAACCTTGGTAGCGTGGCGTGCCCTTGAAGCCCGGTATGGTCATTTTGTCCAAAGGGCCGATATTGTATTCCGCTCCGGGCTTGTCTGCCGTAATCGAAGCTTCTATGCTCGAAGGAACTATTTTCCCGTCTTTTGACGAAGCCCCGGGAATGACCACTGAACTGTCCAGGCGGAAAATTTTTCCGTCTGGCGCCGCGAAACGCGTCGTGGCAACGAGTTTCTGGCTGGAAGAATTATAGGCGTTGTAAATGACTATCCGCGCCGTGGCTTTTTGGGAAACATCTGAAGTTCCCGATGCAGGGAAAATCCTGCTGGTGTTCTTTTGCTGTTTGAAAATTTCCGCAGGCAAATAATTTTTTGAAACATCCACTCGCGAAAAAGTTTTACTGATGAGAACCGTACCATTGTATTGCCACGGTATTTTTTTGAAACTTAGCGACACTCCTGCTTTGCCCCATAAAGCTCCGACTGCCCAGCAGACCGCTATTCCGAAAACAAAAATTCCGGCAATGTAAACAAGAACTTTTCTCCGCCTTGGATGATGTATTTTCTTTTTATGTTCATGGCTTTCCGGTGGAGGAAGTTCGTCTATTTTGGCTATAAATTGTTTCTTTTCTTCGGATTCCTCTTCCGCCTTGCTCCAAAATGAGCCTGATGTTTTTTTTGTTTCTATTTTTATATGCCTTGATGGTTTTTCTTCGCGTATCTCTTCTTCTGCTTCTTTTTCGGCAGCGCCGCGTTTCATCGGAACGATATCGGATATCAGCCGCCCTTCGGCTTTTTTAATCGGAGTTTGTCCGCCGAACATGCCTGCCCTTTCGGCCATTTCGGAAATCTCGGCGTCGCGTGAATCAATCAGAACATTTTTCCCGGCGGTCTTGGCCTCTCTTTTTATGAGCTCAAAATTGGAAAATGATTCCTTTATGGTGGAATTAGGGGAAACCGAAAGAACGATTTCATTTTCGCCGCTCTCGAGTATCTTTTCGACTATGCGCGGCACCGAGTCCTTTTTTGTTATTGATATTTTTTTCATTCCTCTTAAAATCACACAGCCGAACCAAGCCAATGGAGCCGTCTCTTCAGCCAGCCGTTTATCTCATTATCGCTATTATCATAATAAAATTCCAGGAAAGGCGCGAGTGTTTGAAAAGCTTCCGGCCCTGAATGCAACACGTCCGATTCCGCGCTGAATCCGGATTTGCTTAGAAAATTTTCTAAGGGCGGTTCGTAAAACAAACTTCTGCCAATGAGTTCTACGGGAACATCGCCCGTAAAACAGACACTTGGCGCTGTTTTTATTTTTTTGACACGGTCGCCGAGATCCCTGGCGTTTTTTGAAAGAATTTTGCTTAAATATCTGTCCATAACAGGAGAAACGCCTTTCTTGAGATAGTAATAGTATACGTCTTCTGCTGCTTTTTCTCCCAAATTCCAACGGTTGCCGATATCAGAAATAAATCCATTGGTTGACCATTTTAATTCCCTGCGCGAATAAGGAGTTCCGGGAACATATCCGGGATAAAAATAGCTCTTATCGCAACCCAGCGACAAAAAATCCGCCTTTTTGTAGCCAAGCCTTTTTATTGCTTCAGACTGGGCCTGTCCTTTTTCGGTTAAAAAGAAATTTGGTTTATTCAGTGCCGTTTTGATTCTTTCGTAAGTCCGGCGCGCCGAAAAAGTCATTTCCATTAGGGCTTTTATTTCATTCGGACTGAATCCAAGCGGATTTATGACTTTATGCCCATCCACTTCAAAGCAGGAAACATTGCTGTCTGCGAGAATAGTGTCAAGTTCGTCCTCCCCCAAAACCAGGCTCGCTTCCCGGCGATAGTGGTTGAAAACTTTGCCTATAGCTTGGGCTAGAAGATTTTCGAGTTCTACGCGCTCCAGCACTCCAGCCCCGCTTTCTCTGCTTATAGAAAGAGGAATGAAAATTTTCACGGCCAACTCCGGGTTGCAAGCAACTATCGTCTTATTAAAAATAGGAATTGACGGCCAGCGCCTTGAAGAATGTCTTTCGATATTTTCCCAGAATTTTTCTTTCTTTATTCTTTTCTGGCTGTCCAAGCTTATCAAAAGGCCGCTTATTTTTTCAGTAGATACGTCAAGCAATAAAAATTTTTCTTTTCGTTTGAATAAGTTAAACACTATATTGGATATAGTTTACTACGAATCAGGCGGGGTATAAACCCCAACACCTAACGAGCAGTTATTGGAAGAATAAATAAAAAAACCTGTCAATTCACGTTATGAAGGCAAATAGAAACTAAGCGCTGTTCATTAGGTGTGGGGATAAAAATCAGATGTTTATCGGCTTTAGGGTTCAACAATAGCCCTAATCCTCCTTACGCCTGAGCCAACTGCTTCCTCCTTTATTATTTTGAAGCTATCCCTCGGGCGACCCTCGGGATCTACGGCACCGGCGAGCTCGCCTGTGCTTTCGACATGCGGGCCGCCGCAGAATTCCTTGCTCCAGGCGGATTTTAAATCCTTTCCAATAAAGTAAACATTAACCGGGTCTGGATATTTTTCTTTGAAGAAATAAAGCGCTCCTGTTTTCTCGGCTTCGAATTTCGATAAAACAACTTTCTGCATAGGCAAGTCCTCTTTTATTTTGGCGTTTACTTTATCTTCCGTGGCTTTGATTTCTTCGGGCGTTAATTTCCTTGAAAAGGCGAAGTCGAAACGCGTGCGTTCTGCGGTTATGTCCGAGCCCATTTGCTTCACTTCCGGGCCAAGCACTTCACGAAGCGCCTGCTGGAGCATGTGCGTTGCAGTGTGAAGCCGTGTCACTTTTTTCAATTCTTCTTCGTTGGCCGCTTTCAGTTCGCCGTCAAGAATAAGGCCGTGCCCGCCGAATTTTCTTTC
>CAYHXB010000029.1:0-6248 GCA_964360535.1 uncultured Candidatus Saccharibacteria bacterium | reverse complement strand
TCTGTCCGATAGCCACGTAAATACAAATCGGACGGGATTCTTTCGGTTCGCTTTTCTGGTTCAAAATTGTGTCGGTAGCAATGGTGGTCTTGCCTGTGTAGCGGTCGCCGATGATAAGTTCGCGCTGTCCCCGTCCAATCGGAATCATGGAATCGATGGCTTTGATTCCGGTGTGAAGCGGAGTGTTGACGCCGAAGCGGTCCATAACGCCGTATGCTTCGCGCTCTATCGGATTTTTCTTTTTGGATGCGATAGGGCCGAGGCCATCCAGTGGTTCGCCGAGCGGCGAAACAACTCTGCCTATTAATGCTTCGCCGACTGGGATTGAAAGCACTTGTCCGGTCGGCGCGACCGGCATGCCTTCAGCAACAAGTCCGGCATCTCCGAGAATAATTGCGCGCACCGATTCTTCTTCAAGGTTTAAAATAACGCCGTAAACTTCACCGCGCGATTCAACTGCGTCTTTAAGCGCTTTGCCGTGGGCAGTTTCAAAGCGGACCATTTCCGACATAACTGCTTTATCAAGCCCCGAGATTTCGGCGACGCCGTCAGCAACGCGCGTGACTATTCCGCCGTTTTTGTGCCTCTCGGTCGGAACGAAGTTTTCTATTTCTTTTTTAAATTGTTCTACGAATTTTTGCATTTTCGTTATTTGTTGCCGGTGGCCGTCATTTTTCTGTAAAGCTCAAGAAGTGTTTTTGTCCGTTCGCTTTCCGGAGTGATTTTATTGTGAAGTTCCGCTCGCTCGCGTCCCATCACAATTTTTTTGTATTCGGAAAAAATCTGGGGCAGAAGCTTGATGTGCCCGCGGCGCTCCAGCGCCTGTCGCAGATTTTTAAGATATGTTCTGCCTTCGTTTATGGTGAGCTGGGTCGAACCATTTTCGTTTTTTTCTACCAAATCGTAAAGCGCTTTGGCGTATTGGGTAGCTATGGTCATTTTTTCTTAGTCATTGTTTTCTCCATCCCAAGCACGATTAATTTGGCAACCTCTTCTCTGCTCTCGGCTATCGCCTGCGCCTTTATTTCTTTGGCCTGATTCTCAGCGTCCTTTAGAAGCGAGGCGGCCACGGTTTCGCCTTCGGCAATTATCTCTTTCTCTTTAGTGATGCCGCTCTCACGCCCGTGGGCCAGCAATGCATCGGCTTCCTTGCCGGCCTGTGCAAGTATCTCCGTACGCGAGGCCTCAATTTTTTTGAGTTTTCTCTCGGCCAGGTCTGCGTTACGAACTCCTTCGGAAACTTTCTGTCTGCGTGCTTCAAGCGCCGCCATTATCGGGCCGTAAGCGAAATATTTTAGCAAAAGCAAAAGAATCCCGAAGTTAATTGCGTTAACTGCGAGAAGCCGCCAGTCTATTCCGAATACGTCCAATATTTTAGACACGTGAAATTTATGTGAACTTAATGATGAAACCTACGACGACCGCGAAAATCGCGAGAACGTCTGTTACTGCGATGCCGATGTACATCGTGGTCTGGATTGTGCCCGCTGCTTCCGGATTTCTTCCGATAGCTTCAAGGGCTTTGGAAACCAAAAGTCCGAGACCGATGCCCGGCCCCATGACGCCGACTCCTACTACGAAAGCCATTGCCAATGTTTTTGCTACTTCAATGTCCATAATTTTGTGATTTTTTTACCTTACTAATTTTTCGACCTTATTTAATGCGCTGTACTCGCTTCTCCGCGAGAAGCTTCGTGCCCGTGCGGTTCCGCTATGGCGATCTTTATGAACGCCAGAGTCAGAATCGCGAATATGGCCGCCTGCAGTATTCCGATGAACGCTTCAAATGCCATCATCGGGACGGGCAAGAGCAACGGCACGAACGCGCCGATTATCAAAAGAAGAACTTCTCCGGCGAAAATTGCTCCAAAGAGCCGGAATGAAAGCGATATGAGGCGCGCGAGGTTGCCGATAATTTCTATCAAGCCGATCATGAATCCCATCGCGCCTCCCTTGAAATTAACAAACTTGGAGCCGTATTTCAAGAAACCGAGGGTGAAAATTCCCGACAGTTCAATTGTGAAAAAAGAAATTATCGCCAGAGCCAGAGTGGAATTTAGGTCTGCGTTTACGGGATGAAATAGCGAAATAAATTCCTCTTCGTGATATATCCCAAAAGTTTCAAAAATCGGAAATAGGTCAAGAAGATTTCCGGCGAGTATGAATATGAAAATTGTGGCGATTAGCGGAAAATAACGCTTGGCGAGTTCGCGCGAACCGAGCGTGTCCTCTACAAGTTTGAAAAGATACTCGACGAGCATCTCAAACGCGTTCTGGAGTTTTCCTGGAACGAGCGCGATCCTCTTTTTAATGATAATGCCGAAAATAACAAGAATGGCCATAACGAGCCAGGCCGTAATAATCGTGTTTGTGATAGGCAGACCGAATATGCTTCCTATTTTTTCTGCCGACAATGTAATGTGAAAATTTTCCATTTGTCTTTAAAATAAGCGGTTTACCGCTTAAGCGCGGTGATTATAGCACAAATCAGGAAAATTGGAATAGTAAATCAAAAACGCCTTATATCACTTTTCTGTAAACGAGAATTCGCACTTTTTGCCTTTTGGAACTCGTTGCAAAATTTTTTTGATTCCCTCTTTAACAGCAAGTGCAGTTATCTCTTTTGGAGCTTTCACAATATTAATTTTTATACTTCCGAGCAAACTACCTTCAACAAAACAATCGATTTCACCGCTTCGTCCCTTGTCGACGATTGAGCGCAAAACTTGTTTTTCATTGTTGGAAATTTCCATCTCGTCCAAAAATTCATGATATTCCGGGACTGCGCGCTCGACAACTTGTTTTGCATCTACAAGCTCGGCGAATCGGTTTAACGGATAGCCGTTGTCCGTCATTTCCTTCATTTTGGAAACTACATTTTCTATATTATCCTTTCCACCGGCTTTATTGTCAGATACTCCGCAAAGCCGATAATATGCTTCGCGTATATCGTCGGACGAATATTTTCCGTCTTTCAGGAATCCGGCTAATTCCTCGGCCATATGAGTCATGTTTTCTTCTTCCAGCGTCATTGGCTGTCTGTTTTCTCTTCCGAATTTAATCATGAAATTGAAATGTTAACTTTCTTAAATTATACCACATGTGATTTGGACGGATTTGTGATATAATCTCAACGGTTTTTAAAATACTATGACCCCTCAAAATCTCAAGGAAAAACTTAAAAACGGCGACGATATCCCGCTCATCGATGTCCGCGGAGAAGATGAATTCGAAAACGGAGTCAAAATCCCCGGTTCGGAAAATATCCCGATGGAAAAAACCGTTGCCGAAATTTCTGAGAGAAATATTCCCAAAGACAAAAAAATAATTCTTATTTGTAGAACCGGCAACCGCAGCGGTTTTGTCACGGCTCAATTGAAAGAACTAGGTTATGACGCCGAGAATTTGGAAGGAGGCGTCAGCGCGTGGGCAGATTAGTCGGAGAAAATTGTAAAAACAAAAAGGTTCGTCATCCGCTTGGTAGCGAACAACGAACCCCTATGAACTTGCCTGAAGAACTTAGAGCTGAATGGTCAGCGGACGCCGAGTGTTTCGGCACCGAACGTGATACCTTTCGGCTTGATGATGACCTTCCGTTCCCCTCTTTTTATGCTTCCTGCGTACATGGCGGCAAATTGCCGGTTAATGCCGTTCACTTTTTTCTTCCCCAGGTGGATGACCTTTTCCATCTCACCATAAGGACAATAGAGCGCAAACCCTGCACCCATATTCCAGTTGCCGTACGCCTCTTCGTCATCCACAGGACCGTGCTTCTGCATAAATTTGAACACCGGCGGAGCTTCGGGCACGTTATTGATTACGTACGTGAATTCCTGCTTTGCTCGCATAAGTTTTCTCCATCCGTGCCCGGTAATATGGACACCGTAATGGATATCAATACCGGCCGCGAGACATTCCTCGACGAACCTGGAATAGATATGCGTCGGCTCGAGAAGGGCATCGCCGTACGACCGACCGCTGTCGAGTTTAGTCAGGTATCCGTCAGGCAACTTATCGGCTATGTCGCGAGCGAGTGTCGCTCCATTGGCGCCGATGCCGTTGCTCGTCAGGAGAACAATCGCGTCGCCGCTCCTGATGTTTTCCGGATTCAAAATCCGGTACTTCGCCATGCCTACTGCCGAACCGGAAATTTCGAATGAATTCGGAAAGATGATGTCTCTTAGCGTCGGACTTTCTCCAGGGCCGTATATGCAACCGGCCATGTCGCAGGACATTTTCCATCCGTACACGAGTGCTTGCCAGCGTTTTTCGTCGCTGAACCATGCCGACTTTCCGGCAGCAACGTACATGTCGCATACAACCGGAGAAACGCCAAGGGTTGCCATATCGTTGACGTTCGTTGCGACCGTATCTTGGGAAATTCCCCAGTAGTACATATCGAGGGTCGTCTTCTCGCGCATCACGTCGGCAATCAGATTTTTCGTCCCTAACCCTTCGATAACTTTCCCCCAACCGACTCCGTGCTCGTCTTTGTAGAGATATGCACTTTCGCCCCTTGTCCACTCCAACGGCGTGATGCCGAGGCGTTTGGCGTTTTGCGCAGTCATCGCGGCAATTCTCATTGCTTCGCGTTTTCGCGGGTCCATAGCGTTGTAATCAACACCGGACGATCCCGCGTAGGTCATGCCCTGCTCTGTCTGCTGTGTCATTCTGGATTCCTCTTCGGGTTAACTTCGTATAAATTGGAAAGATGCATTACAGCCAGAGTATGGCTGATGGCAAAACATTAGTTAAAAACGCGAAGAAAATCAAGAACTTACGCAAAATTCAATCAGTTATTGTTATTGTTTAAGTCCAAGCCCTTTTTTCAAAAGATACCAGTTTATGGCGATAAGAACTGCTGCAAGCACAAGCAAAACTATAACCGAAGTTAAAACAGGCACATCAGAAAAACCGAGGAAACCATGCCGGAATCCGTTTATAAGATAAAAAATTGGGTTGAGATGAGTCAGTGTCTGCCAAAAACCTGACAGCACCGACACGGGATAAAATACTCCTCCCAGATAAACAAGTGGAGTCAGGACGAAAGTCGGAACAATATTTATGCCGTCAATGGATTTGGCGTATATGCCGTTCACGAGCCCTGCCAGTGAAAAAACGAGTGCAGTCAGAACGAAGAAAAGAAAAACGAGTGCCGGCTGGACAACTGTCAGATGCGTAAAGAAAAGGGAAACTAGAAGAACAACCAAGCCGACAAGTAATCCCCTTATTACTCCGCCTGCAACGAATCCGGCGATAAGAATCCATGGCGGAGTAGGCGAAACAAGAATCTCATCTATGCTCCGCGCAAAAAATTTGGACGAAAAAAAGGTGAAAGAAACATTGGAATAGGAATTCATGACGACTGCGAGCATTATCAGGCCCGGCACCACGAAGGCGATATATGAAACGCCGTTAATGGAACCTATGCGCGACCCGAGGAACGAGCCGAATATCAGAAAATAAAGTATTGAAGTAATAACTGACGGCAAAAATGTCTGCGCCCAGATGCGGAAAATGCGGATTATGTCCTTGCGCACTATCGTATAAAAAGATATCCAAAGTCCTTTTGAATCCATCTTATTCGTTATCGTCGCTGGTTAATTTTATGAAAACTTCTTCCAGGCGTCCGGTCTTGCTGCGGATGCTTTCTATTTTGAAATTATGATTATGAAGCGCAAGAATTGCGTCATTCAATCCCCTGCCTTCTCCGATTTCTGCTTCAATCGTATTCTCGTCAATTTTTTTCGCTTTATATGAAGCAAGTGCTGCCAGCGCCGCCTGCGTAACCGGCTTCGTTAAATCTATCATAATCGTCTCGCCTTTCATCTTGTTTAGAATTTCTTTCATCGTTCCGGAAACGATAATTTCTCCGCGGTTTATGATAGCTACATTTTTGCAAAGCTGTTCCGCTTCTTCCAAATAATGCGTCGTAAGTAGAATGGTCACGCCGCGCGCAGTTACGGAACGGAGATAATCCCACATGCCGCGCCTCAATTCTACGTCAACTCCGGCGGTCGGCTCGTCAAGGATAAGAAGCTTCGGCTCATGCACCAATGCACGCGCTATCATCAGCCGCCTTTTCATTCCGCCAGAAAGCGCCATTCCCTTTTGTTCCATTTTGTCGGCGATGCCGAGGTCTTCAAAAATTTTTTTCGCGCGCGGAATGGCTACGGAACGAGGAATGCCGTAATAGCCGGCTTGATTGACTACTGTGTCTATGCATTTCTCGAAGGGATTGAAATTAA
>CAYHXB010000028.1:0-7443 GCA_964360535.1 uncultured Candidatus Saccharibacteria bacterium | reverse complement strand
TTCCTGCCTTAATATTTCTACTACAATCCCATTAATAATTGCTCCAGGAGCTAAAGAAAAACCAAAGTTAGTGGCTTGTAAATAATGGCTAACGTTATTCTGGCTCAAATCAGCTTCAGCAAAAAGCCATACTTTTCTTCTCTCCTGGGAGCGGCACTTTCCAGGAAGGTTCTACTTTTACAGTGCCGGTGTTGGTCAATACGTTCAAAAAAAGCATCAACGCCGTTCAGCTTAGAATTAAGTTCGACCCGTTAAAATTGAATATAGTCCAGCCAGCCGGAGATAAATCGGTTATATCGCTCTGGATAGAACCTCCGAGTTATTCAAATACAAAGGGCACGCTGAATTTGGCCGGGGTGGTTCCCGGAGGAATCACCACGGAGGGCGGGCTTGTTTCCACCATTACCTTTAAGGCCATCGCCCCGGGGACCACGCGCGTTTCCATATTGTCCTCGTCGCAGGTGCTTGCGAACGACGGGCTCGGCACCATAATAAATACCGATTTAGGAAGTGGATTTTATACGATTTTGCCGAAGCCACCCGAGGGAGTTACCGTATTTTCGGAAACTCATCCCTTTCAGGATAAATGGTACAACAACGATAATCCCGTTGTGTCATGGGAAAGTCCTCCGGGAATAACGGACTTCAGTTATTTCTTGGACGACAAACCATTCACCGTTCCCGACGATATCCCCGACACGACTGGCACAACCGCAGGCCTTCAAAAGGTTAAAAACGGCATAAATTATTTCCACATTAAAGCCCGGAAGAATGGCGTTTGGGGAGTCGCCAGCCATTTTATGCTTAGAATAGATATTTCTCCGCCGGCGGAATTCAAACCGACTTACGATATTCTTGCTTCCGGCTCGAACAAAAATCATGTACTTGTCTTTTTCTTCACAACCGACTCGCTATCCGGAATAGACCACTATGAAGTCGGCGCGATAAACAAAAAGAAATCTCCGGATGTTTCCCCTCTTTTCGTCCAGGCAGAAAGTCCTTATCAGCTGACCGAAGAAAATTCCAATGATGTCGAAGTTGTGGTTCGCGTATTCGACAAGGCAGGCAATGTCCGGGACGAATCGGTTTCAATAAACAATATCACGCTTGTTTCTTTCCTGAAAAATAACGTTTATCTTATAGTATTTATTGCATTGACCCTGGTTCTGCTGCTTACTCTTATTTTCCATTATCTTTTCGGCCATCACATAATTTCTATCTTGATTCACGCATTTGCTTTGGTTAAAAAAAGAAAATAAAGAAATAAAATTCAGAATTGAGGATATTAGAAAAGAAAGAAACGATAACATAGATTCAGGGCCGCCGACATCTACGAAATTACCCGCCGAAGAAAGCGGCAAAGTTCAACGAATCGACATTAATCATTCTTCCAATATAGAAGATAAAAAGATATTTTCGCCGCCCGACATAACAAGCATTAAGGAATTATATCCTCCGGAAGAACCGCCTAAATTGCCTTCCGGCTGATTTGATTCGGGGGTAAGTCCGAATTTTAATTTTTGCTATTCCCTCGTCGTCCCGCCTCGGCGGGACTCACTCGGGATGCTTGAAATTCTAAAATGCGAGTACGCATTGTAAGAATTTCTAATCAGTGGACCGTAGCGGTCTCGAACCGCTGACCTCCTCGTTGCAAACGAGGCGCTCTACCAACTGAGCTAACGGCCCATTCTTCTTTCGGTGCCACCGTAATTCTCCAACGCTTTTTTGAATTCCGCAACCGAGAAATCCGGTAGAAGTGTTTCAGTGAAATAGAACTGACTGTTGGCGACATCCCACATCAGAAGCCCGCTTGACCAGTGCGGCTCGCCTCCGGTCCGGATAACCAAATCAACCGGTGGCAAATTTTTCGTCCAAAGGTTCTTTTTTATTAAATTGCCGTCTATTTTCAGCTTTTTGTTTTTCGCCTTCAGGCCGGAAATCTTGTTTATCGCCTGCGTCATTTCATCCAAACCGCTGTATGCCATAAGAAATGTCAGCCGGCGCTTTTTGTATTTACTTGTTTTATCAATCAGTGCTTGCATCGCCTTTTTAGTCGCTGGCGGAAAAAATTCCTTCCATCTTCCAAGAATATCAATTTTTATTTCATCTTTGTAAAGTTCTTTTCTTCTCGCCAATTTCTTGAAATACATTTCAAAGATTTTCATGAGGAATTTCACCTCCACGGGAGATCTCTTTGTGACGTTGTCCACAGACGAACCCCAGAAAGTCAGATTTTCTATTCCCAAATCGAGCGCGGCTTTGAACAGCTTCTCGGTTGCTTTGGCTCCTTCGCGGTGGCCAATAAAAGACGGCAGGCCCTTTTTCTTGGCCCATCGTCTGTTTCCGTCCGGAATTATAACTATGTGTTTAGGAAGATTGTCCATTTTTTACGAAATGTGCCGCGGGGGTGAATCGAACACCCGACGCCTACCTCTTCAGGGTAGCGCTCTACCACTGAGCTACCGCGGCCTCAAATGCAGGTTAATCCAAAATAAGTTTGAAAAAATACCAGCGACAGATTACAATATATCTTACAATCGGCAGCGAAGCAACACAAGAACAGCATTTTTGTGGTTGCCGAGCGAATCGATTGAATGAAACAAGGTTTCATCCAAAACGCCGCGTTGCAAGAAAATAATGGGCCTATAGTATAGCGGTAGAATGTCCCGATGGACATCGGGAAGGTCAAGGTTTGAATTCATATGTATTCGGTATATATTCTCCAAAGCGACAAAAATGGCAGGTATTATATCGGCAGCACTAATGATGTAGAACGAAGGCTGGCAGAGCACAATGCAGGCAAAACAAAGTCATTAAGATTTATTCTCCCTGTTCGAGTTGTATTTACCCAAGAATTCAAAAATTCGAAAGATGCGAGATGCGCCGAGATTAAATTGAAGAAATTTAAGAATCGGAATATCATTGAGAGAGTAATAAAAGATAAGACGATAGCGAGTTTATAGTATGACAGTAGAACGTCCCGATGGACATCGGGAAGGTCGGTGCACCAGGAAAGAAATTGGTCAGAGAACAGAAATTATTATGGGCCTATAGTATAGCGGTAGAACGGTTCCATGGCATGGAACAGGTCGGGGTTCGACTCCCCGTAGGTCCACACGCCCTCGTAGTTCAATGGATAGAACAGATCCGTCCTAAGGATAAAATGGGAGTTCGATTCTCTCTGGGGGCACCACTTAGAAAATCTTTACCGTCTTAGACGGGATTAGATTTTCAAGTGTCCCGAGCGAGCTGAAAGTCCCGAATGTCATTGAGGGACGAAGCGACGAGGGAAATATGGATTATTTAACGGCGAAGTGATTGCATCCAACGCGGAGGAGTGGCTGAGAGGCCGAAGGCGCCACACTCGAAATGTGGTATGCTCGAAAGGGCATCGTGAGTTCGAATCTCACCTCCTCCGCGTTGGATGTAAATATAAATTTAAAAATCCTCTACCCTCCGCACTTAGAAAATCTTTTTCGCTGTAGCGAAATTAGATTTTCAAGTGTCCCGAGCGAGTCCCGCCAATGCGAGACGACGAGGGGCAAAGTTAGCTTAATAAAGCATAGTAAAAACAAAAAACGGCGTAAATGCCGTTTTTTGTTTTCTTGCTATAATTCCCCTATGCACCCCTTCCCCAACATTTACAAAAAACATTTTTCCGTATTCAAAAAACTGAATTCGCCGTCCAAAATCCAGGACTTCATAAACAAGATTCCCGTGAATTTTGAGCCAGAGGGAGAAACTTGCCATTCCCCGCTTATGGTCCTTAAAAACAAAAAAGCTCACTGCATGGAAGGAGCCGTGTTGGCAGCCGCTTGTTTTTGGTATCACGGCAAACCGCCGCTTCTTCTGGACTTAAAAACAATTAAAGACGACGACCATGTTGTGGCTCTTTTCAAAGAAAATGGGCGCTGGGGCGCTGTAAGTAAAACCAATCACGCCGTTTTGCGATATCGCGACCCGGTTTTCAAAACCATTCGCGAACTAGCGCTTTCTTATTTCAGCGAATATTTTTTGGACAGCGGAATAAAAACTCTGCGGAGTTATTCAGCCCCGTTCAGTTTGCTCCAATACGACGATGACTGGCTGGTATCCGAAAAAGACATATGGCGAATCCCCGAAGAGCTGGATAGTTCGCGGCACTTCAAAATATTCTCCGCCGGAACGCGCCTGCGCCCAGCCGATTCGGTTGAAATAGAAGCTGGAAAAATTACCGAGTGGAAACGAAAACCTTAATAACTCCGCAAATAATCCCGCCAGTCCATGGACTGGCGGGATTTGTCTTTATAATTTTATATCATGAGAAATTCTCCGCCTGAACCAGGCGCCGCGTTCCGTCTTGGCCGCGTAATAAAGCGAGGTTAGGAAAAGTAGCGCCAAAAGCTGGTTAGTCCAGAAATACCAAATTTGAGTGTCGTAAAAACCGTAAGCTGAAATGGCTTCCGATTCAAAAAACAATATTCCATAAACTGAAATAGCGACATTCAGGACAACAACCCAGCGATGAGTCGGATTGGTAAACCCTGCCACAAGACACAAAAATATCATGGCCGTTACATAGTACATAACCGGAACACGGACGAAGTCCCCGAAGAACGGCAATGTCAAAAGCGTTATTATGGCTACGGCAACGAAAAGCTTCCTGACGTTGTCGCCATAATAATGCAAAGGGTGCCTTGGTTTCCTTCCTATTCCGAATTCATGCCCGGTATCCGAAATGTTTCCGTCAGAATCGTTCATTTGTTTTATTATACCACTTCAGAACTAATTTGAAGCGCCGGAAGAAACTTTGAGAAGCTCAACGGTAAAGTGAAGCGTGGCATTCGGCGGAATTATATTGGCTGCTCCCTGCTCTCCGTAGGCAAGTTCCGGCGGAATGACGAGTTCTCTCCTGCCGCCGACTTTCATTCCGGCAACGCCCAAATCCCAGCCCTTTATTACCTGTCCGGCTCCAAGCGTGAAACTGAATGGTTCGTTCCTGTCATAGGAGCTGTCGAATTTTCTGCCATCGTCGAAAGTGCCTGCGTAATTTACGGTAACAGTATTTCCGATTTTGGCTTCGGCGCCGTTTCCGGTTACAACATCGTTTATTTTAAGTTTTTCCATGATTTTTGATTGAGTTTGTTCGGCCATCGTCGCCAATTTCTTTTGGTTTTGCATCGACTCGCTTGAAATCTTTTTGCTGTATCCGGAGCCGAACCATAATAGTCCGCCGGCGAGCACTGCGAAAGCCACAAAAGAAAAAATGGATGATGTTTTCATAATCAATAAGTATATTCCGAGACAAGCAGACCGCTCCTGTCAAAAAGAAGCAGGCGGTCGTGCTGGGAATCAAGAAATTGAGTTCCGCTCCAGGCATACCGCTGACTGCCGAGAAAATCATAATCGCTGCCGTGTTTTTGAAAACATCCTGCGTAATTAAGCTTGTCTAAATAGGCGCGACAGGAATAATCGTATATCGAAATCGGCGGATTTGGAGCCGGCGACTGGCACGAATTAAGCGATGTTATGTAATTCTGGCACTGGCCGGTAAAGTTTATGATTTCGGAACGGTTAATGACCGGGCAACCGAAATAAAGCGGTGGGACGAAATTTCTGCCGTTGGACAGGTAACCAATACACTTGTTTGACCTGAAATTTACCGCCAATGCGCTGCTGTTGGAATAGATATTCAAAGTATCACCGTTCTTCATATATATGTCGCTTTCAGGAGTAAGCCCCGAAGGATTGTAAACGTCAACTGCCTGCGGAACATATTGGCTCCCGCGATTGCCTTTCAAAAGCCAGCCTGTCACATTGAGCGAACCGCCGGTGGTTAAAAGACTGCTTGTTAAAGTTATCTGGCTGTACATGCCTGGAGCGCCTGGCGATGCCGAAAGCATTATCTGTTTGAAATACGGAGAGATGTCGCGTATGGAAAATCCTGGCGGAATATCTGATGGATTAATAGTGACACGACCGTAATATGTAGGCGTCGTCGGGTGCGAAACATCTGCGTTGGGCGAATAACCGGAAGTGTTATATCCGGTTTGCGGAGGATTCGCCTGGCTTATGATTCGATTGCCAGCGCCGAGTTGCTGGGTAGTCGGCTGCCTTTGAACTGTCTGTACAGTTGAAGTTCCCGTTTGATTAAAGCCCAAGCCAAGATTGTAGCTTTTCGGAACACCGTACAAAACCATGGCGTAAAAAATAAGCATCGCTACGAGTAACACGAAAAAGATAAAGCCGAGATGTTGCATATATTACGATTTTAGCAGTTTATATGACTATATTCACCAGACGGCCGGGAACGTAAATTACTTTTTTTACGTCCGCGGATTCAACTATATTTTTAATCTTTTCTCTGTTTAAGGCAAGTTTTTCGGCTTCTTTCCTGTCTATGTCGGCTGGGACATTTATGCTATCCCTGACTTTACCGTTGACCTGTATGACAAGCGTAAAGGTCTCGCTCTTAATGAGATTCCTGTCGTATTCAGGCCATTTTTCCAAGTGAATTGAATTTCTGTTGCCTAAAGCATTTCTCCAGAGCTCCTCTGAAATATGCGGGGCAAAAGGAGCGATAAGCTTTAGGAAATTCTTAAAATCGTCTTTGGTTACATTTTTTGCGTCGGCCTCAAATTCATTCAAAAGAATCATTAGCGCCGAAATAGCAGTGTTGTAACGGAGCTCGCTGATATCTTCGGTTACCTTCTTTATCGTGGCGTGGAGCGCTTGCTTTATCTTCCTGTTGTCCGAAGATTTTCCGAACGAGCCGGATGTTCCCATTTTCCAAACCCTTTCCAAAAATCTTTTTATCCCGATTATTCCGCCTTCGCGGAAATCGCCTCCATATTCAAACGGCGCCAGAAACATCAGACACATCCTCAAAGTGTCGGCACCGAAATTCTTTATGTACTCATCGGGATTGACCACATTTCCTTTTGACTTGGACATCTTTGCGCTTTCTTTTATCAAAAGCCCATGCGCGCGGAATTTCGCGAATGGCTCGTCTCCGCCCGAGGCGGATCCGCCTTTGGCGGAAAAATCTAACACACCCATATCGTGAAGTGCCATCGTGATAAATCTTGAGTAAAGAAGATGAAGGACGGAATGCTCGGCTCCGCCGATATACATATCCACTGGCAGCCATTTTTTTGTTATTGCTTTGTCCCAGGCAACTTTTGAATTTTTCACGCTTTGGTAACGAAGAAAGTACCATGACGAATCAAGGAATGTGTCGGAAACATCCGTTTCGCGCCTGGCTTTCGCTCCGCATTTCGGGCACTTGGTTTCATAAAAAGATTTTACAGTGGCCAGCGGCGATTTGTCGGTCCCCTTCGGCCTGAAATCTTTTACAAACGGCAATTTTACCGGCAGTTTGTTCTCCGGAACCGAATACCATCCCGGCATTTCTTTCCGTTCGCCATTGCCGGCAGTAGCGCATTTCTCGCAGTAAACCATCGG
>CAYHXB010000027.1:5566-8028 GCA_964360535.1 uncultured Candidatus Saccharibacteria bacterium | reverse complement strand
AGACCCAATAAAATACGAGCTTATTTTCGAGCGTTTCCTGAACCCCGAAAGAATTCAGATGCCTGATATAGATATCGACTTTGCCGACAAGCGTCGGGACGAAGTGCTGGCTTACGCGCGCCAGAAATATGGCGAAGACCGCGTGGCCCAGATAATCACTTTCGGAACGATGGCCGCGCGCGCCGCCATACGCGACGCCGGCAGAGCAATGGGCATTTCTTACGGATTCTGCGACCAAATTGCAAAGTTGATTCCATTCAACCCGACGCAGGGAATGAAAGAGGGATGGCTCGCAAAATGCCTTGAGAATGTCGATGACTTGAAAAAAATCTACAAGGAAAACGAAGACGCAAAGAAACTGATTGATGCCGCCATGCATCTCGAGGGAGTGGCGCGGCACGCTTCGGTTCACGCCTGCGGGACAGTCATTTCAAAAGATCCTCTTACAGACAACGTTCCTCTCCAATTCGCTCCGCAAGACAAAGACATAATCATCACGCAATTCGAGATGCACAGCATTGAAGACCTGGGCCTACTCAAAATAGATTTACTCGGGCTGAAAAACCTGACCATAATAGAAGAAACTATACGGCTTATAAAAGAACTCCGTGACGAAGACATAAAAATTTCCGAACTGCCGCTCGACGACAAAAAAACTTTCGAGCTTCTCCAGAAGCCCGATACCACCGGAGTTTTTCAGCTTGAAGGCGACGGCATGCGCCACTACCTGAAAGATTTGGTGCCGACCGAGTTCGAAGACATAGTCGCCATGATTTCACTTTATCGCCCTGGAACGCTGGAAACCGGAATGGTTCCCCGTTATATCAACAGAAAGCATAAAAAAGAAACAGTAACTTATCTTCATCCAAAACTGGAAACGATTCTCAAAAAAACATACGGTATCATGCTTTATCAGGAACAGCTGATGCAGGTGGCCCGCGAACTTGCCGGGTTCACTTTTTCGGAAGCCGACACGCTGAGGAAAGCAGTCGGCAAGAAAATAAAATCTCTTCTTTTGGAACAGCAGGAAAAAATGGTAAGCGGGATGATAAATAACGGCATCGATAAATCCAAGGCTAAGGAAATCTGGAAATGGTTCGAGCCGTTCGCCCGTTACGGATTTAACCGGAGCCACGCCGTCTGCTACGCGCTCATCGGCTACCGCACCGCATATCTCAAAGCGCATTATCCGGAAGAATTCATGGCCTCCCTTTTCAACGCGGAAATGAACGATATTGACCGCATAGCCCTCCTTTTTAACGAGGCGAAACAAAAGGGAATACAGATACTGCCGCCGGACGTCAATAAAAGCTCTGTCAGTTTTTCGCCGGACGGCAACAAAACCATACGCTTTGGTATGCTCGCCGTGAAGAACGTCGGTGAAGCCATTGTCCGGGCGATTATAGACGACAGGATGAACCGCGGAGAATTCAAGGATTTCAACGATTTCCTGAACCGGATACAGCACAAAGACCTCAACAAAAAATCGCTTGAAAGCTTGGTTAAAAGCGGCGCTTTTGACTCATTGGGAATAGAAAGGAAGCAGGCGCTTGAAAACGTGGATGAGGTGCTCCGTTTCAGCACGCTTGTAAAAAAAGGGAGTCAGCAAACCGGCCAGTCTCTTTTCGGAAACGCTCCTGTCAGCTTGTCTTTTAAGTTCATAAAACAAGTGGAACCGGCGACCACCGTCGAAAAACTGGGATGGGAAAAAGAGCTTCTCGGCTTTTATCTTTCCGACCATCCGCTCAACTCGTTCAAGGAAAGAATAGAAAAGTTGAAACTTATGAAAATAGAAGATGCGCGCTCGAAAGACCAAAAAGACCAAGTTGTGAAAGTCGCCGGGACGATTTCCGAAATAAGAAAAATACTGACCAAGAACGGCCAGCCGATGCTCTTCGTAAAAATCGAGGATTTCTCCCAAGAGCCGCTTGAGCTTGTAGTTTTTAACGACACACTCGAAAAAACATTGGATGTCTGGCAAATGAACAATATTGTCGCCGTAAAAGGAAAAATGTCCTGGCGGAACGGCGAACCGAATATGGTTTGCGAGAAAGCGATAAAGTTATAGGGTGCAGGGTATAGGGTATAGCCATTAGGGTTTAGGAGAATTAAGGTGATTTCCACTACACCCTATACCCCAAATCCTATACCCTATTTATTATTGAACTGTGATATTTTTCCGGTTCGTGCGCCGAGATTGTTTCTATTTCGAGCGGCCAGTCGAAATCGGACATTGAATTTTCCAAACTCTTTTTCAAAATTTTTTGGTCGTAGCCAACGGCGATAACATCCGGCCGCATTTTCTTCACTATTTCCCAAGAGCCAGTTTCCATATCTCCGACGACAGCGCCGTCAACATCGTCCTGCATTTCAACATGGGCTATTCTCTCGGCGACATTTCTGTTTGGGCGCCTTCCTTTCAATATCTTTACAACCTCGTCAGGAGCAACGACTGCGGTAAG
>CAYHXB010000027.1:3379-5466 GCA_964360535.1 uncultured Candidatus Saccharibacteria bacterium | reverse complement strand
GCCGGAGGCATTCCATATTCAAGCGCTTCCAGAAAGTCCTCGTCCAGAAATTGCGCTTCCTTGTCCCCTGCGTCGCGTAGTTTCATTTGTTCTTCAAAGCGCGCTCTCTGGTCGAGCGGGTCGTTAAGCTCCGAAAATCCTTTGCCGAGTTCGGTCCCGCAGGCAACTACCTGGATGCGTTCCACGAGAGCAGAATTTTTCTCGGAACGCTTCGCCAGCGGCTCAACTTCAACCGGCGGGTTTACGAGAAAACACGGCTGAATCAATGTCGGTCTTACTGTTTTTTTATAAATCAAATCAATGAGACGTCCTTTGCCGAAATTCTTTTCCGGCTGAAGACCTAGGGAAACCGCTTTTTTGAAAAGTTCGTCGCGCGAAGCCGAAACGGGATTAAGCTTGTTGAATTTTTCAAAAACTTTAACGTATTCAACTTTTTCCCATTTCTTGCCCCAATTTATCTTTTGTCCCTGAAAAGTCGTCTTGAGGCCTCCTGTCGTTTTTTTGATAACGTCTTTGTACATTTTCTCAACCAGCTTCATCAGGTCGTTGTAATCGTGATAGGCCCAGTAAAATTCCATCTGCGTATAATCCTGAAGGTGTTCGCGGTCAATCCCTTCGTTCCTGAATATGCGGCCAATTTCAAAAACCTTTTCATATCCGGCGACAAGAAGTTTTTTAAGAGGCAGTTCAAGCGAAATGCGGAGATAAAAATCAGTGTCCAGCGCGTTATGGTGCGTTTTGAACGGTTCGGCCTCGGCCCCTCCGGGAAGCGTCTCAAACACCTGCGTTTCCGTTTCCAAAAATCCTTCTTTCAAAAGAAAATCGCGAAATGACTGCCAGAAAACACTTTTCTTTTTGAAAAGCTCCTTGGTTTCTGCATTCATGATGATATCAAGATAGCGTTTCCTAAAACGGATTTCGGTTTCTTCAAGCCCGTACCAGTCGCCCGGCAAAGGCCTGACCGATTTCACTATCAAACTTAAATCTTTTACGTCCAAGCTTTCCTGCCCTTTCTGCGTTTTAAAAAGTGTGCCGCCGGCCGAAAGGAAATCGCCGCGGTCCAAAGTTTTCCTGAAAATCGAAAAATTATTAAGCGTGTTATTTTTGAGGACAAGCTGTATCTTTCCGCTTTCGTCGGCAATGTCGGCGAATATCACTCCTCCCTGGTCGCGCCAGCTCAAAAGACGCCCGACAACAAAAATCTTCTTCTTTGATTTTTCTAGCGCCCTAAACCTGCCTTTCGCTTCGCCGATGGAAACGGTGCGCTTAACCGAAGCAGGATATGGGTTTATTCCCGCTTCCTTGAGACGTGACAGTTTTTTGAGGCGTTCTTTGATAATGTCTTCAAGCATGGTATTCATCATCGAATAACGAATCTGTTTCGAATATACGAATGTTGTTTACCTGGTATTATTCGTAAATTAGTAAAAATTATTCGCTATTCGTTGATACCTTTTTACTCTATCTTCATTATCTGATAGTCGGCCTGGCCACCCGGGGTCTTCACGGTAACACTTTCTCCGACTTTCTTGTCGAGAAAGGCGGAGCCGAGAGGAGATTCGTTTGAAATTTTTCCTTCTTCAGGTTTGGCTTCATTGGAACCGACTATGCGGTAAGCATAGGTCTGGCCGTTTTTCTTGACGGTAACGGTCGAACCGATAAAAACACTGTCGGTGCCCGCCGATTTTTCGTTCTTTATGAGAACAACTTTTTTTAGAACGTCTTCGAGCTCAGAAATACGCGTTTCTACGCGACTTTGCTCTTCGCGGGCTTCTGTATATTCAGAATTTTCGGAAAGATCTCCGAATTCCTTGGCTTGCTTAAGGCGGTCGGCCACTTCAAGCCGTTTCTGGCTCTTAAGCGTTTCGAGCTCCTGCTTCAGCTCTTCGGCGCGTTCTTTTGTAAGATAGTATTTGTCCATAACTTTGATAAATTATAAATTCCAAATCTTAAATCCGAAACAATATCTAAATTTAAAATTTCAAACGTGTTTGGGATTTGATTATTGATATTTGTTTAGAATTTCATGCTTAGAATTTCGTGCTTTCTTCATAAGCGCCAGTCATTATCCACCAGCGAATCTTAGC
>CAYHXB010000027.1:0-3369 GCA_964360535.1 uncultured Candidatus Saccharibacteria bacterium | reverse complement strand
CAGCTCTTCGGCGCGTTCTTTTGTAAGATAGTATTTGTCCATAAAAAGAGTTAAATTTAGGCGCTTTTTTCATAAGCGCCAGTCATTATCCACCAGCGAATCTTAGCGTTTTCCACGAATGTTTTCAAGTAAGCCGACATTTTTACGTGGGATTTGGCGTCATTGATCCAATGGACTGGAATTTCTCTGATTTTGTATCCGAAGTGCCTGGCCAACGCCAAAGCTTCAATGTCGAAACCCCAACCGTTGATTTTGGAAATTGCGAAAATTTTTTCCGCCGATTTTTCACTGAAGGCCTTAAAGCCGCACTGCGTGTCCCAAATTCCGGGAACATTTACAATCTGGATGATTATATTGCTGAGCTTGCCAAGAAGCTGCCTGTAAAAAGGCTGTGCCGGCTCCAGCTTGCTTCCCCTGACGGCGCGTGAACCGATAACGACATCGTAAGTTTCGCCTTCTTGGCCGTTCAGGTACGAAATCATTTTGTCGAAGTGGTCTATAGTAGTGGAATTGTCAGAATCCGTAAAAAGGCGGTATTCACCTTTGGCGAGAAGCATCCCCTGTTTTACGACGCCACCCTTGCCCTGATTGGCCTTGTTATCGATAAGCTTGAGATTCTTCACGGCTTCCGACATTTTTTCCACTACTTCCGCCGTGTTATCCGTCGAACCGTCATTCACCACGATTATCTCATACGAATATTTCGCCGTGCTTAACCGCTTATCCATATCAACCAGTGTCAGCGGCAAGCGTTCCGATTCGTTGTAGGCGGGAATTATTATTGAGAGGAAAGGTTTCATTTGCACAAATTATAAATTTTTAATGTTCAATTTACAATTAATTTCTCAATTTTCAAACGTTTTGTAAATTGCTTAATTGCGTCATTGACTGAAAATTGTAAATTGATAATTGGAAATTTTTATGTTTTCGTCAGCACCACCGGCCCTTTCTCGGTTATAGCTACAGTATTCTCAAAATGCGCCGACATTGAACCGTCGGCCATAGTGAAGCTGTCGTCTTTGTTTTGAATTACTTTTCCGCTCCCAATTGAGACCATGGGTTCTATAGCTATAACCATTCCAGCCACAAGTTTTTCTCCTTGACTCTTTTTGCCGAAATTATAAACGTGTGGCTCTTCATGAAGGTCGCGCCCGATGCCGTGTCCGGTCAGAAGGTCAACGATGGAAAATCCGTTTGATTTTACATGGTGTTCAATGGCATATCCGATGTCGCCGATAGTGTTGCCGGGACGCGCTTCTTTTACGCCGAGCTCCATGGCTCTTTTGGTCGCTTCAATGAGTTTCCTGTTTTTGATGCCGATGCCGCCAATGCCTACGGTTGCCGCAGCGTCAGCGTAGAATCCCTTATGTATCAGCCCCAAATCTATTTTGACGATATCGCCTTCTTTTATCACGTAGCCGGATGGGATTCCATGAACGACATTTTCGTTTACTGAAATGCATGCAGTCGCCGGATAGCCCTTTTTTGTTCCGTGCGGACGGTAATCCAAAAATGCCGGCTTGCATCCTGCTTCTTTTATCATTTTGAAGGCAATATTATCCAATTCTTTGGTTTTCATGCCAGCCTTGGCGGCCTTAACAAGAAAATCTAAAACGATGGCGAGCTTTTGGCCGCCTTCGGCCATTATTTCAATTTCTTTGGCGGTTTTTAAAATAGCCATTTATTTTTTTAAAAACTTTGTAAGGCGCAGGACGGCCGTCTATTTTTATGGTCTTGTATCCGCGTTTTTTTATAACATCAAAAACGGGTTTGGTCCTGTTTTTATATTCTTCATTGCGGATTTTTATGGAAGCCGGATTGTCCAGCGTCCTCTTATAAAGAGCGCCTCCGCAAATTGGACAAAACTTAGGCTTAGCGGAAGGATAATATTTGGTCAAAAGAGGAGCTCCGCAAAAACTGCAAATGAAACGCTTTGAGTTCCTTTTGATAGATTCGGAAAGCTGCACATTCATAAAAAAAGAATATACGTTCTTTTTGCCGTAAAGTTTTTCAAGAAGCGGCAATAATCGTTCAGCTTCGTATGCAGTACGCGGAGAACCAGCAAAAACAACTCCCCACCCTGCGTTCGCAATGCGAGCGAGATCTTTTTTGATTACATTTACAACGAAACTAGGTGTTACAAGACGTCCGCTGTCAAAATTTTTTCTTTCCCTGACGATAATTTTATTGCTCTTTTTGGTCGGGTCGTTAAGCGCAGCTTCAAGGCGCTTACCTGTGTCAAAATTTATTATCCCCAGTTTGTCCGCCAAAAAATTGGCTTGGGTTGTTTTTCCGCTGCCGGGAACTCCTGTTAAAACAATTGCTATTTTGGTCATTTGAACGACATCATCATATCACCTTTTGAAATTTTATTCCACGCCTTTAAACGAAAAACCGCGAGACATTGGAATTGTATGCGGTAATCCGTTTTTAATTTCTGAATTTTATCCGAGCCAACTGCGCGTTTCGTACCACCTCCGACAAAGAGGCAAATTGGAACACCAGTTTTCAAGACCGAAAACGCGCCCTGCACGGAAAGCTCCGACAACCAGAACAGCGAGCGCTTCCAAAACATGAGAGTCCACCAAAAATGAGTGCGCGTCCGGATATGGAAAATCTAATATCGGGAAGTAATAGAGCATAAGGAGCGCTGCTCCCAAGAACGAACTAAGCCGCGTAAACACTCCGAGAATCAGGGAAATACCGACAAGTGTCAGGCCCCATTCATTAAGGAAGTTCACCGCAGGCAGAACCTGCGGATTCAGAAATAAATCGTAGAATCCAGAGAATGTTTTGGCTCCCTTAAGATAGCCGGCGGCCGAAAAATTGCCGCTTAAAACTTTTGTTATGCCTGCGTAGAAAAACATCCAGCCGAGCGCAATTCTTAAAGCAACGAGTGTTATTTTCTGAAATTTAGTCATGATGATTTTAGCTTGTTGCAAATGGTAAACGACTATTTGCCATGTGCTATTTGCTATATGCTATTCGAATCGACCTTTTTAGAAAGTTTTTCTTTTTTTATTTTTCGGGCATGGAAAAAAGATATTGTTGCCAGCAAAAAAAGCATAAACGAACAAAATGCGGAAATCATGCAGTAGAAGCATATTGCTTTTACTATGAAAAGCTGGAGGGAGATGAACCAAAGGGATGCCAGAAAACCGAAAGTTGACGCTAAAAGCGCCAATCTGAAGAATTTATGCGAACTTCCAAATAGGAAAAGAAGAGCTCCAGAGAAAACAAAAAGATAATAGAGAACGCCGACAAGCGCTATTGGGATTCCGAAAACCTCAGAATACGGACCTGTAAGAACTTTGTCGCATCCGGTAGTGACTATGCATGTTACCTGCCCGCCGGAATAATGCTCGAACG
>CAYHXB010000026.1:0-8202 GCA_964360535.1 uncultured Candidatus Saccharibacteria bacterium | reverse complement strand
TTTACCGCCTCAAACGCCATAAAAACCGGGATTTCCTTGCGGGCCACATCTTCGGCTTTGGCGCGCGGGCCGGCTTCGCTTTTCCTGTTTGAAATCCATTCTTCAAGTTTCACTATCGCGAAAGAAGACGCTGAAAGCGCTTTCATATAATCCTGGAGAGAGTGATGGAATGAATAAGTGTATGTTTTTATTTTCGCGCTCGGATGCATATCTATTTTGGCTTTCGCCGAAGAAAGATACGAATCAATTCTTCTGTATTGTATATTTTCTTTTTCATCAAAGCCCCACGAAGTGCTCTGCGGCACGCGGAAAGCCGGATGATTCAAAACTACAATAAGCTTCCCTTCCGGTTTTAAAACTCTCGATATTTCTCCGAATACCATTTTCAAATTTTCCATATTCTGGAGCGACAAAACACACAAGGCCATATCAAACTCCCCTGTTTTGGCAAACGAAAGATTTTGCGCGTCGGCTTTTACATATTTTATGTGCTTGCCCTCGTCCTGTGGTGAGCTACTTGTCCTGAGCCCTGTCGAAGGAGGTCGAACCATCTTTGCGATTTTAAGAAGCGAACTGCCGGAATCCACCCCTGTAACCATAGCTCCCTTTTCAGCCAGAAGGCGAGAAAATAATCCCTGCCCGCAACCGACATCTATGACTTTCTTGCCTTTCAAATCCTGAAGCCATCTCGTAAGATTCGGGTAAATAACCTTGTTTTGGTAGGAATCGTCGTCTTTGACGGCTTTATCATACCAGCCGGCAACTTTTTTCCAGGACGTGTCTTTTTTGTCCATCGCTTATATTATATAGCTCTTTCACTATTCCTATTTCCTCAAATTATTCTTCAAAATCCTCTTTCTGATTCGGATGCTTTTCGGAGTCACTTCAACAAGCTCATCGTCGCCGATGTATTCCATGCATTGCTCAAGTGTCATTTCAAACGGCGCAATCAAATCGCTGGTGACCGCGTCTGTCTTGGCGCGGAAGTTGGTCAATTGCTTCTGACGACAAACGTTAAGAACCATATCGTCCGTTTTGGCGTTTTGGCCGACAACCTGTCCTTCGTAAACATTTACTGCCGGCCCGATGAACATCACTCCCCTTTCCTGCGCCATTAAGAGAGCGTAGGCGGTGGTCGTGCCCGTCTCGCTGACAATCAAGGAGCCGTGCGGATTATTTTCAAATTCGCCGAATTTCGGGAAGTATCCCGCGAAAAGAGAATTGATAATGCCGAATCCTTTGGTTTCCAAAAGCAATTCATTCCTGAATCCTATCAGTCCCCTGGTCGGTATGAAAAAATGGAAAGAAGCCGTCCCGTTCTCCACGCCCATGTTCTTGAGTTCGCCTTTCCTGATGCTCATTTTTTGGATGACCGTGCCAGAATATTTTTCCGGCACGTCAATCCAAACATCCTCCGCCGGTTCAAGCATTTTTCCGTTTTCTTCCACCAAAACGACTTCCGGCCTGGATGCCTGAAGCTCATATCCCTCGCGCCTCATTTTTTCTATCAATATTCCGAGATGAAGCTCTCCGCGCCCGCTAACGATGAATTCGTCGGACGACTTGCCTGCTTCCACGCGCAAAGCTACATCGTTGTCCAATTCTTTTTCAAGACGCTCTTTCAAATTTCTTGAAGTGCAGTATTGGCCTTCCAATCCGGCGAAAGGAGAATTGTTGGTGCTGAAAATCATTTTGACAGTCGGCTTCTCTATGGCAATCGGAGTAAGGGCAATCGGATTTTCGGCATCGGCGATTGTATCTCCGATGTTTATTCCTTCAATTCCAGCCAAGACGGCAATGTCTCCCGCTACAAGCTCGGCCGCTTCTGTCTTGCCCAAACCGCTGAACTCCATAAGGGAATTTATTTTATGCGTTGTCGTTTTTCCCTCCGGAGTAATTTTCGCGACCTGCTGGCCGTTTTTAATGACGCCTTTATGAATCCGAGCGATGCCTATCTTTCCTTTATAGTTGTCGTAAGAAACGGAAACTATCATCATCTGAAGCGGCGACTCAATGTCGGACTCCGGAGCGGGAATGTATTCTACTATTTTTTCGAAAAGCGGCTGAATGTCTTTCATCAGATTCAAATCCGGCTCGTGTCCGGCTTTGCCGAGTTTTCCCGAAGCGTAGATTATCGGGAAATTAAGCTGTTCGTTTGAAGCGCCAAGTTCCATAAAAAGCTCGATGACTTTTTCAAGAACGTAATTTATGCGGGCGTTTGGCTTGTCTATTTTATTTATGACCACGATTATTTTGAGGCCGTTTAAAAGCGCGTTTTTGAGAACGAAGCGCGTCTGGGGCATCGTGCCCTCCTGCGCGTCTATCAAAAGAAGCGCGCCGTCGGCCATATTCAAAACGCGTTCAACTTCTCCGCCGAAATCGGCGTGACCTGGAGTGTCTATTATGTTTATTTTGACGCCTTTGTGGACCACCGAAGCATTCTTGGAAAAAATCGTAATGCCGCGCTCGCGCTCAAGTTCGTTAGAGTCCATTATCATTTCGCCCTGTCCGGCTTTGCCGATGTCCGTTTCCGATTGTTTCAAAAGCGAATCAACCAAAGTAGTTTTACCATGGTCAACGTGGGCGATGATAGCTATGTTGCGTATGTCTTTCATGATTAAAAAAGGAGCCATGCGGCTCCTGCGAACTGCGGGATAATTATAAAACAAGAAAGAGATTAAAGCAAGGGTATGTTTTATATTCCCAAATCCTTGTTCTTACTTTCTTTTTTTACCTCTTTTGCTTCCTTGTAATAAGACAAGGCAAGTAGCGGCACTTCTGGTTTTTTATTATTTAATAATTCTTCTATGGTCAAGATTTGGATTTTTGGATAGGTTTGACGAGCAAATTTTACTTCATAACTTCCAGAACTTACCGCTTCTTCTTTCATCGGCTTAGTCGGCTCTTCAAGCGTGATAAAAACGCCACCATCCGCTTTTTCACGCTCAATATCGCCCTTAAGTGTCGCGATATCGTTGCGGTGTGTGCCTCCGCCTTTTACCTGCACCAAAAGTTTTCCGTAAACCTGATTGCCATTTTCAATGTCTTTAATAAAATTAATAACTCCGTCAATTCCTTTATCGGCGCCGCGCATATGTTCTTTCGTTTTGCTTTGCGCCGGAATTGCGTTTACCAAATCAAGTGCCCAATATTCAAATTCAAACGGATTTTTATGAAAAAGCTCTTTTGCGCCGGACAAATCGCTCGGAATGCCATCAATAAAAATTTCTTTGCGACCTACGCCGAGGCCGTCTTGCAAACGATGGCTTATTAAGTTTATAGCGAGCATAGTAACATCAATGCCTACCCAATTTCTCTTCAGCCGCTCCGAAACTGCCACAGTTGTGCCACAACCGCAAAACGGGTCTAAAATCCAGTCGTTTTCCTTTGAAGAAGCTTTGACTATTCTTTCCAAGAGTGCTTCGGGTTTTTGTGTGGGATATCCCAGTCTTTCGCTCGCCATTGCGTTAATAATTGGTATATCCCACACGTCTCGAAGTCGCATTTCTTCCTTTTGATATTGTTTATAAACTTTGCCATCTTTGTGTCGTATTTCTTTATACCATCCCTTTTCGTCCTGCTTTGTATATTTTGATTTAGAAAAATCCGATATTTTTTCGACTGCCTCGCTAGAATTAAAAAAATAGTTATCTGTTTTGCTATAGAATAAAATTGTATCGTGTTTCCTTTTGAAAAATTTTTTTGGTTCTCCAGTACCTTGATAACTCCAAATAATCTCGTTCAAAAAGTTTTGTTTCCCCCAAATCGCATCCATCACAATTTTCAAATAATGACTCGCTGTCGGGTCGCAATGTAAATAAATGCTTCCAGTTGATTTCAAAACGCGCTTCAACTCAATAAGCCGAATTGTCATCATTGTCAGATAAGCGAGCATATCGTTATGCCCGACCATTTTTTCAAATGCCTGCATCAAACTGGAAATTTGCTCGTTTATTTTAGTTTTTGACGGACGGACGCCGACAAGTTCTTCAAATGTTTCTTGCGCATCACGCGTCCAATGCCACGAGTCCTCAAAAGCGTGGACTTGCGCCGGGCTGTCTTGCAGTCCTTCTTTGAAAAGCACGTTGTAATTCCGGTTGGAGTTAAACGGCGGGTCAAGATAAATCAAATCAAAACTCTCGTCCGGTATTTTCTCCCGTAAAATCTCCAAATTGTCGCCGAAAAACAGGGTTCGGTTTTTGAGCATACTTAAATTATTGCTCTTTTTTAGAAAAGAGACAATACATAACGTAGCAAATTGGCTACCCTCTTATTTACACTGGGACTTGATATTCCTAGCCCGTATATCTGGATCTATTTCATTTTTGACCTTCCATTCCTCGCTTTTATTCAACAATTTTCTTAAAGCGTGTATTCGGAACAACCAAAATATCGTTCCCAAAATAACGACCATCGCATAACATCCACGGATAAATGAACCGGAAACACTGCCAACGCCATTAAATTCTGAGGCAAAAATTGGAATCCATGCTGGAACAACTATCAATAAGTCATAAACAGAAAATCGTGTTTCTACTGCTTCACAGTAATCTCGAAGTTCCAAGCGGAGGTCTGACTCACAAATTTGCATTTTATCGGGAGATGGATACTTATAAATTTTTTCTATAGGCATGGTACCTTAGTATTTTTAACACCTACTAACGACCTTTTTACAAGCAAAAAACTCGGAGTTTCCTCCGAGTTTTACAAAAGTCCACTTTTTAGATTTCCGTAAATCGGAGGAAGATGGTTGCTTTTTGCGCCGTTATATTACGTAAAGAGTAACCCCCGATGCTTATTTACTTGTTGGCTTGCATCTTATCATAAAAAAATTAAAAAATCAAGTCCCCGTAACTACATTATCAGCCTTGAAATAATGGCTTTCCTGCGACTTCCCTGTTATGATGCCCCCTATGACAGAAGCCAAAAAAACATTTTACGGGCTGGGGATAGCGCCCGGCATACTTGAGATACTGACAAAGCTCAAATATATCTCCCCGACTCCCATACAGGAGCAGTCAATTCCCATAGCTATTGAAGGCAAGGACTTGATGGGCATTGCCCAGACCGGAACCGGAAAGACACTCGCTTTCGGAATTCCGCTAATTCAGCACGTTCTTCACGAAAAAGGACCGGGACTGGTAATAGCGCCCACGCGCGAACTCGCTATTCAGATAGACGAAACGCTCCGCAAGGTCGGCGCGCCGCTTAATCTCAAAACCGCCGTTTTAATCGGCGGCGAACCGATTTTCAAACAGATAAAAGACATACGAAAAAATCCGCAGATTATCATCGGGACTCCCGGAAGAATCATTGACCACATGGAGCAAAAAACGATTTCGCTTAAGAGCGTTAGCGTGCTTGTTCTCGACGAAGCCGACAGGATGCTTGATATGGGATTCGCTCCGCAATTGAAACGAATTCTTCCGGTTTTGCCGCGCGAAAGACAAACGATGCTTTTTTCTGCGACCATGCCTGGAGAAATTATCGGAATAGCCAAGGCCTACCTGAAACTTCCCATAACGGTTGAAATCGCCCGTTCGGGCACTACAGTGAAAGAAGTTACGCAGGAATTATTTTTCGTCCAGCAGGAACAAAAACCGCTCCTTCTTGAAAAAATTCTTCAGGAATACAAAGGTTCGGTTCTTGTTTTTTCCCGCACCAAGCACGGCGCGAGAAAAATATCCGGACTGGTGCGCGCCCTCGGACATAATTCCGCGGAAATCCACGGCAATCGCTCGTTAGGCCAGAGAAAAGACGCGCTTGAAGGATTCAAAACGGGAAAATACCGCGTGCTCGTTGCGACCGATATCGCGGCGCGCGGAATTGACGTGAACAATATTGAACTTGTTCTCAATTACGACTTGCCGCAGAACGCCGAGGATTATGTCCACCGCATCGGACGCACTGCGAGAGCCGGAGCCGGAGGACATGCTATTTCCTTCGCGCGTCCAAACCAGGCGTCGGAAATCCGCATTATTGAACGGCTTATCAGAAAAACTTTGCCTGTTTCAAGAATCCCCGAACTTCCGCCTCCGCTCACTTTCAAATACAAAGTTGAAGCGACGCCCCAGTACACTGGGAGATTCGCTCCGCGAAAACCGAGAGAACCTTTTCATTCCCGCGGCCGTAGCAATCCCCCGCCTGCGTCGGGATTTCGGCGGACAGGTAGATTCGGAGAAAAACGCCAGCGCCCGAAGTTTTCCGGAAGGAAAAGGTATTAAAATTCACACGATGGACAAAAACGGCACCAAAGCCGTTTTTTTACAGCTCTATTTTTTCTCCGTCTTCAAAAAACTTGACATTTCTTGCACAAAATTTTCTATTTTTTTTCTGTCGTGATTCTGTTTGGCTTCTTCAATTCCCGCATTAAACGTGCGTATCCTGGCGTTGTATTCTTCAACCAATATAGGATCGCTTCTTTTCATAACGGCGTTGTAATACGCGTCGGGGTTAGGATGCCTCGCTGATTTTTCCCTAAGATATTCTTCATATGTTTGGAACGGCTTAATCGCCTCAAATCTGCCCATCGCGACCAGCATTGAAGCCGGAACTAAAGCATTACCCACATCGGCATCGAGTAAACAGGCGCTGAAATTCATTTCAATCATTCTCCTTTCGCTCGGAGTCAATCCCTCGGAATCCTCAAATTGTCCTTTTTTGGGCTCGCTCATATTTTTTTATTATACAACAAAATTAAAGTTGCTTGTTTATAACCGCTCTTGTAAGCGGGCCGAAATAGCCTGTCGCGGGCAATCCGACGGACTTCTGAAAATCCACTACAGCTTTTTTTGTCAGCGCTCCGAAATATCCTTCTTTGACTCCTGCCGGAATCTTCAGAAAATTCTTGCCCTGCAGAAACTTCTGTAAAACAACGACATCATTTCCGGATGCGCCCAAGCTCAAATTGACGGCCAAACGAACGGCTGCGATAGTGGACGAGCTTGCCGCGACAAAACCCGTGTCCGGCACGCACGTGGTATCGCCCGCGTTGCGCACATAGCCGCTGTCGCAAAAACAAAGCGGTTTTCCGCTCGCTCCGTTGAAAACGCGCGAGTTCTTGCCATAAGAAACGCAAAGTAAATCGGTGCCTATGCATTTGTTATTCGCAATGTCCCATGTATAGCCGTACTTCATTATGCAAGCGCCGATTTTCCGCTGAAGTTCGGTGGTATAGGTCGTGCTGACATTTCTCAAGATAATTTGGTAGTAGTTGCTAAGACATCGTTCGTATGCTTGCCGTTCTATCTGATACGTGTCAATTTCATTTCCGCACACCTGTATCTGCCTCTGGAGCGATGGAAAGAAACAGCCTGCGTAATATTCCACCGACGGATTTTGAATGAGTTCGCATGCACGCACATTGCGAGCGAGGTTATTTTGAAGTTCCTGTAATTGCGATGAATTTGTGCAACCGGTAGAAGTTGGCGAAACGCATCCGCTGGCCGTGTCAGCATTGCATTCGCCGGTTTGATAATACGGGACCGAAGTCGTGGAATTATCGTAACACTGGAGGTATCCCGATGTGGACGGTCCGGCCAGGCAATTAACTCCTCCGTGCCCTGCGCACGAACCGCCAAGTGCCGCCTCGGAACTCTGGAAACTGGTGAAAAATAGTGAAATTGCAATAAAAGTTATGGTTGATAATTTTTTCATTCTTTTCCATTCTACCCCTCCCTTGCCGAAAATCCACTACTTCGCTAACCTCCTACGCCAAGGCTACGGACGGTCAAGAGGCTTCGTAGTGCAGGCATCTTTACTAAAGCGCTTCAAGATCCAGTACTTGGTCTATCTTTATCTGCTTTACGAATTCCGGAACGTGGCTTACGAGTATCATCGCGCCCTCATAATTGTCCAACGCTTTTGCGATTACCGGAATATGCCTGAAATTGATATGGTTCGTCGGTTCGTCCAAAATCAGAAGCCCCGGACGCTCAAGCACCAGTTTGGCGAACGCCACCAAACCTTTTTGGCCTTCGGAAAGCGAGCCGACTTTTGTTTTCAAAATCTCCGCGTCAAGAAGAAATCCGGCCGCGCATGACCGAAGTTCCTGTTCCGTCCCGCCACGAATAGCGTCGGCGAGTGTTTCGTAAACCGTTTTGTTGAAATCAAGCGTCGAAAAATCCTGGCGGTAATAACCGATTCTGACTCCTTTGGTGATATGCTCCCCTGTGGCATGGCCGGTTGCGAGTTTTTCAAGAA
>CAYHXB010000025.1:0-8780 GCA_964360535.1 uncultured Candidatus Saccharibacteria bacterium | reverse complement strand
GCGACCATGGACGATACGACTTTGTTGACTTCGTGTCTCCACGATTATGCTCTAATAATCTCTTCTCCGGATTTTTACTTATGCCCACGTATACCCGAGAATCGACCTTGCTTTTTATAGCATACACGAAATATTCGTCCATAGTCTTTAAAATAGGGAGGCGTTCCCTGCCTGCCGGCAGGCAGGTACCCTGAACTACTCCGGAATGAACGTAAGTTTATCAATTAATTAAAAAAAATCAAACGGAGAAGACAATGCCTCTCCGTTCTAGTTTTGCTACTCCCGCTTCCAGGCGGGTTATTGTCCGTGTACCGTAATTTTGTTCCTGCCCATTTCTTTGGAACGGTACATGGCCTCATCGGCGCGATCTATCGCTTGGTGCAATTCCTCGCCACGACGATAGTTGGTTACACCTCCACTCAATGTAATCCTTATCTTTTGTTTTCCGGATTTCACATAGAGACCAAGGGTTTTTTTCAGAAGATCCCATTCGTCGCCCTGGAAAGCGACGACGAACTCTTCTCCTCCCCAGCGGCAGACGACATCGTATTCCCTGAACTTGTCCTTCAAGAACTCCGCTGTCTTTCTTATGACTAAGTCGCCCGCTTTGTGCCCGAATTTGTCATTGATCCCCTTAAAGCGGTCGATATCAAACAACCCTATTACTACGCTTCGGGGCTGTTTGTTTTTGCGCTTTTCTCCGTCTTCTTTGAGGCGGCGGAGTTCCGCCGTAACGAGATTCATTTCTTCTATCCCGCCGCGCCGGTTAAGAATGTCAGTCAATTCGTCGTAAATGCTGAGCTTTTTCAGCTTTCTTATTTGGGCATCCTGCTGCCGGATTGTTTTTCCCTGCTCCCTGACTTTACTTCGGAGCATGACGATCTTCGCGTCCTTAGACCTGCTAGCTGTCAAATTTTTAAGTTGCATCACTATCTCCCGTATCTATCAATGGTTGGATTCTCAATGCCAATTCGTTCGTTTCACAATTATACATAAAACCATAAAAAAAGCAAGTGCCGGCTTAAGACACCCGTTTTAACAAAAAATCCACGCTTCACGCGGGGATTTCCTGTTTCATAAATAAATTTACTACATGCACCTTGAAAATCCGCAGCTCCTGCAACTCAAACATCCTTCGCTGACTATGAGCGAGGCGCCGCAATCCGGGCATCCAGGCATCAGGCCGTAATCGGCCAGTGATTTTTGAGAAATTACTTCCGCGCCACTTGAAAAAGCGTTCACGGCGGCGGCTTCTTTTTCTTCCATTACAACCTTGTCGGCGGCTGCCTGTTCTGTGAGCAATGGATTGTGGTAGCCATTTGCGCGAACGTGGTCCTCGAGAATCTGTCCGATGGCGTCCGGCAAAGAAAGAATCGTTCCCTTGTCCGTGAGCATCGGCATCGGTCCGCGGATGCCTTTCAGATTGTCTATTATTTCTTCAAGCTTCACTCCGGCGCGGAGGGCAACCGATATCAAACGGCAGATGCCTTCGCTCTGTTCCTGGAAAAATCCTCCGCTCTTGCCGATGACGGCAAAAACTTCGAATGGCGCGCCGTTCTCGTCGTTATTGACCGTCACGTAAAGATTGCCGTAGCCGGTTTTTATCTTGTATGTCTTGCCGATGAGAATTTCCGGACGCTTCCTTGCCTCAATCCTACCCCTGTCAACCGGAAGGTCGAGGTGAGCTCCTTCTTCTTTTTTGATTCCGCCCAGTCCGATGGAGCTCGGGGCTTTGAGATTTTCTCCTGTGCCGATGTTAAGAATTTGCACTTCGCGGCTGCCGTCCCGGTAAACGGTGCATGCCTTGCACTTCATCTTCCAGGCCATGATGAATCCGTTGAGAACGTCTTCCTTGGTGGCGTTGTTAGGGAAGTTAATGGTTTTTGAAATGGAATTGTCCACGTTCTTCTGGAAAGCGGCTTGCATCTTGATGTGGTCATCGCCGGAAATATCCATTGTTACCACGAAAGTTTTTTTCAAACTTTCCGGAAGTCCCGGCATTCCCTGGATGCTGCCGGTTTTTATTATTTCTTCTTTTATCTCTTTAATCTTGTTTTCGCTGAAATTGTATTCGGTAAGCGCCTTTTCAAAATATGAATTGATGTATTGGTATTTGTGTCCATCTTTGTCCTGTTTTACGAAAGAAAGGGCGAAGTTCGGCTCAATGCCCGAAGACGCGTCCAGCATCATTGAAATGGAGCCGGTCGGGGCAACGGTCGTTAAGGCGGCATTCCTTCTCTTGGGCTCCCTTTTCTTGGCGGAAACGCTCATATTCCAGTTTCCAAAAGCGCTTTTTTCCTTTGCCAATTCCCTGGACATTTCGTGAGCAGAATCGGTTATGGTTTTCATAACTTTCTCGCCGAGCTTCTGGCCTTCCGCGGAGTCATAAGCAATACCGAGCTGGTAAAGCATATCCGCAAATCCCATGATGCCTAGACCGATGCGGCGGTTCTTCCTGGCGAGCTCGGTAACCTGGCTGACGGGGAAATCAAACAAATCAATTACGTTGTCCATTAGGCGCGTTGATATTTTTGTGACGCGGCGCAGATGCGCCCAGTCCACTTGCGGTGAGCTTGTCAAACCCGCTTTGCCGTCTTTAACAAATTGAGCGAGGTTTATGGAACCGAGGTTGCAGTTGTCGTAGTGGTGGAGAAACTGCTCGCCGCATGGATTGGAACAATCTATCGCGCCGAGTCCCGGCAACGGATTGGTGCGGTTTACTTCGTCTATGAAAACTATTCCAGGCTCGCCGTTCAGCCAAGCATGGTTGACGAGCTCGTCGAAAATTTCCTTGACGGTTATGTTAATCTCTTCGGTGCCGATGACGGAATTGTTTGGAGCGCGTAAAACTTTTCTCGGCTTGATTTGCTGTCCATTCCATTTGCAGAACCATTGTTCATTCGGCCTCTCTACGAGCTGTTTCATGAATTCGTCGGTAACTTTAATCGAAATGTTGAAGTTTCTTATTTCTCCCTCCACTTCCTTGCAGCGGATAAAATCCAAAATGTCAGGGTGAGTCACTTCCATCATCGCCATATTGGCGCCGTGTCTCCCCTGCTGTTTTATTATTCCGAAAGCAGTGTCATAAATTCTTAAAAACTCAACCGGGCCGGAAGAAACTCCGCGCGATTTTCTCGTCGGCGAAAAAGCGGGACGCAAATGCGAAAAATCAAAACCGAGACCCGAGCCTGCTTGCTGAAGAAGCGCCGCATCCTTCAACGTCTGGAAAATGCTTTCCATGGAATCGAGTACCGGAAGAACGATGCAGTTCGCGATGAGCGGAGTAGAGCCGCCTGCGTTGGTTAGCGTCCTGCCGGCCGGAGTGTATTCTTTTGTGGAAAGAATTTCCCAGAAATCTTTTTCTACTTTTTCCACAAAGCGGCTGTCATTGCCGTAATTTTTTTCAACTTCGGAAAGCGCGTGCGCAACGCGATGAAACATATCTGCCGGGGTTTCCTGTTTGCCGGTTCCATCGGTAACAAGATACCTTTTTTTCATCATGCGAAGCGCGTTTTCCGAAAATGAAGCGTTGACTTTTTCTTTTTCCGAATTTGCGAGCCAGTCGTGGTTCAAAGAGCTATTTGCCTGGGAAGTTTTTTTCATGCTAGCATCCGTGGATTTTTATTTGGTTGATTTTTTTGACCTTGTTCGCGAGGCGAATGTGATAATCAATACTGGTTCAGTCGCTAAACAATTCTCGCTCTATGTCATGATATAAACAACCCCCGCCTTATCCCCAAAAAGTCATAGAAAGACACTTTTGAAATTCTTTTGCAAATCACGGACTAGCCGAAAAATTTTTTTGATAATTTTCAGGGCTTCCTGCCCACCTCCCTTTTTTCCCTTACGGCCGGATTGCGCCTGCCTGCCGGCAGGCAGGGCTTCCGCCTGGCCCAAAACCCATCTTGGAGGGTAAAAATACGTCCGGAAGTGTCGCGAAAAATATTTTTCAAGATTCTTGCGCCGGAAACGGCCGGAACATGACAATTGACAGAAACTTCTTCCAAAAAGCTGTTTCAACCGATTATAGAATTCATAATATATGTATAGTGGAAAATAAATTTTTCATGGAATAAAATGAACGTAATCAAGGCCTTATTTAAAAAGACAAAACGCCCAACAAATGAAAAAATCGAGCCGTAAAAAGCTTTGTTTCTTTACTAACGCAGACAGTGAGAATTGTTTTCGCGCCAATCAAAGAAAGGGTTTTTCGGCATTGGCTTTATTGATATTCTCGACCGTGTTTATCGTCAGCTCCGTTGCCTTCGTCTCGTTCAAGTTTTCTCCTAAAAATAATTCCGAAGAAGGATTTCTCGGGCGCGCGTCCGGAGCTATACTAAAAACTTTCGGAAATATATTTTCGGCGCCCGAAGAAAAACCCGTGCTTGAAATAGACCTCGGGGAAAACGAAAATGTTACCGAAAAAACTTCCGGTCCTGTTTCTTCGAATATTGCGGATTTAAAAATAAAAAAATCAGTTCCCGAAAGTTTATCGGCTCCGGCGGCCGTAACTCCGGAAAATTTAACAGCGGGTTTGCCTTCTCCGGAAAAAGAATCTGCTAAGAAAATAAGTGATTGTGATTTTTCTCCGCCTGGGGCGGATCCGCCTCTGGCGGACAAAACAGAAACTCCGAACCATCAAATAATTTTCAGCGAAGTGAACTGGGCCGGCAGCAAAGAAAGTCCCAATGACGAGTGGATTGAGATAAAAAACAATTCCGGAAAAGATATTTCGCTCGGCGGATGGCAGATTTTATCGGCAGACAAAAACATAAAAATAATTTTAACGGATAAAGATAAAATTTCAGTCGGTGGACTTTATCTCCTTGAAAGAACGGATGACAATTCCGCAGTTGGCGTCGACGCAGACGCAATTTATTCCGGAACTTTATCGAACAGCGGAACCGCAATGAAAATTTTCAGCGATGACTGCTCCGTATCCGATGAGATAGATGTTTCTGGAAAATGGCCCGCGGGCGATTCGGTCGCAAGAAAAACAATGGAAAGAAGCTTTTTGGATTTCAGCTGGCACACGAGCGCCAATGCCGGAGGCACTCCAAAAAAAGAAAACTCGGCGGCATTTTCTACGAAAGAGCCCTATATAAGTTTCGCCCAGCCGGGCGGCACAGCCGATAATTCACAAACGGAAAATCAAACGAATGCTTCTGGCACGCAGAATTCGCAACAGCAAAACCAAAATGGCTCTAAAATATTAATAGTGGAAGTTCAGATAACGGGCGGAACTGGAAAAACAACAAACGATTTTATAAGGATTTTTAATCCTTCATCGGCACCATTCAATTTAAATGGATATCGCCTCGTAAAGCGAACCGCGAGCAGTACAAGCGATATCTCGCTTAAATCGTGGATTTCAGACGCTTTCATTCCAGCTAACGGCCTTTATACATGGGCTAATTCTTCATTTACAAACCTTACTCCACCGCCAGACATTATGATGTCGGGGACCATAGCGGACAATAATAGCGTAGCAGTTCGCCAGGGTCCGAATGACACTGGGACAATTATTGATGCTGTTGCCTGGGGCGCGGGACATCTAAATCCCCTTGTGGAAAGTTTTGCCTATCTGGAAAATCCCGACGCGAATCAGATTCTTTCCAGAAAATCAGCGAGTGGAACTTTACAGGATACCGACAACAACCAGAATGATTTTGAAATAAGATAAAAAAATATGCCGCATCATGCGTCATATTTTTATTCAGTTATCCTTTTTCTGCGCGCTCAACGTATTCTCCGGTATCCGTGTTGATGCGAATCATGTCTCCGATATTTATGAAAAGAGGCGCGGAAATTTTGGCTCCGGTTTCAAGCGTCACCACTTTTGTGCCGCCCTGCGCCGTGTTGCCTTTTATTGAAGGCGGGGCTTCGGTGACTTTCAAATCCGTTTTTATCGGGGCTATCACTTTTATAACTTTATCTTTGAAGGTGACTGAGTTTATTACCGTGTTCGGTTTCAAAAAATCCGCTGATGTGCCGATTGTTTCTTTGGCGAGTATGAAACGATTCTTTGGATTGCCTTCTTCGTGAAACCAGTATTCCCCGCGGTTCTGGTAAATGAACACTGCCGTTTTCTTTTCAAGCTCTGCTTCTTCAAGCTTGTCGCTCGGCTGGAAATTCCTATCCAGAACTTTTCCCGTAATGAGATTTCTGATTTTTGCCTGGACGACTGCTTTCCTCTGCTGCATGCGCAAAAAATTGGATTCCAAAACTTCGTAGGGCTGATTGTCCATCGAAAAAATTATTCCTTTTCTGAGTTCCGTGTATGAAAGCATTTTTTTTATTTTAATAATGTCCAGTGAAAAACCGCCCCGATGGAGAATCGGAGCGGTTCTCCTAAAAAAACTTATTAAACGTTCTCTGTTTTGTGTTCTTCGCTTCCTCCGCGGAAACGAGTGGAACCTTCCGGCTCTTCTATCTTGAGATTGACGCGGGCGTTGTTTTTGACGCCGACGATTCTCAAAAGCGAGCGTATGGCTTTGGCGGTCGCTCCCTGGCGGCCGACAACCTGTCCCATATCCTGAGAGTTAACTCTCAACGAAAGAAGAACTCCCATTTCATCTACTTTCCGTTCGACTTTGACGTCTTCAGGGTGATCCACGAGCGCCTTAGTAACGTATTCCAAAAATTCCTGATCGTTTTGCATTGCTATCTTGATGCTGTGTTTTCTCGATTTCTATCGACCTTTTCCGTATTTCGGACGGTGTTTACTGACGTTAAAAGATTATAACTATATATAGGGGTTGGTCAATACGGGATTTAGGCAGTTTGCTCTGGGACGACGGCCTGTTCCTGTGCCGGAGCGGCTTCTACGGCTTGTTCCTGAAATGGAGCGGTTGCGGCTTCCTCGGCCGCCTGCCTGCCGGCAGGCAGGGTTTCTTCGGCTTTCTTTATTGAGATTTTTATTTTTTCTCCTCCGAGAATACCTTGCTTGACCAGAAGGTTATGGACGGTGTCCGTCGGCTTCGCGCCAGCTCCGAGCCAGTGACGAATTCTTTCCTGCTTTACTCCAAAGGCCTTGGTGAACGGGTTGTAAGAACCCAAATCTTCGACGGGCGGGCCGCCGAGTTTTGAGCGTCTTTCTGAAACAACCACCCGATAGCTCGGCTGGTGCCTTTTTCCTATGCGATTTAATCTGATTACTAACATGTTTAAAGCCAGATTAAGATATCACAGGAAACCGTATTCTGCAAGTGGGCAGGTTGATTTTATTGCCCGTCCAATATTTCTATGACTCTCTTTACCGCCACGAAAACATAAGCCCATAAAAACGGCAACCAGACAGGCATAACGCCGAAAAAACTATCTCTCGTAAAAGTTTCAACTCCGGTTTTTATGAAAAGATTCTCGGAAATGAGCATTGCAAAAAATCCGAATATGAAAACCAAAATATCGTTCTTTTCCTTTTTAACAAAAAAATATACTCCGATTATAAAAATATAAAGGAAAAGAAGATTGTAATCGTTCGTCACAAGCGGTATCAGCCCGAGCATTATTAAAGCCGGAATTATGTTCAAAAATATGCGGGAAGTTTTTTTCATTGTATTTGTCCCTCGTCGTCCTTCCTTTGACATGACTCACTCGGGACACTTGAAAATCTAAACTTATTCTTCGTTAAGATTTTCTAAGTGCGGTGTCTGTTTGAAAATATCCGAACGGAACTCTCTGGGCTCGGCGGGCGGAATTCCCCCCACACCCCCCTTCCGCCCGCCTCGCCTTGCCTGCCCGACGAATAGGCGGGAACCGGAGCGGAAAGGACGATTTCAAGTTTTTCTTTGGCGGCTTATTTCTTAGCAACTACAATCATTCTCGATTTGTCTAAAGTAGTATGCCCGATATCGTAGCTTCCGTAAAATTCCAAGAATTCAAATCCCGTAGTTTCCAAAAATAATTTGAATTCTTGTGGAAAGAACAATCGAAAATCGGTTATATCACTTTTAACTTGCTTGTTATCATTCGCTGAAAAAACCGTACGCTTTTCGATTAAAATTTGCCTATTTTCATCTATTTGATGTTCAGTTTCCGAACGCAGACCAAATTTTTCATAAGACGTTTCGATTTTATTCTCAAATTTTCGTTTTTGAATAAAACTCATTGTGTTGAGTAAATCGATGACAATTACTCCGCCTTTTCGCAGAGCTTTTGAGAATCCGCGCAAAGAAGCAATAACTTCATCATTTGTTGTATTGTATGAAAAAGTTGTGCAAAGACATAGCACTGCGTCAAATTGATTTGAATAATCTAATTCTCGCATATCTCTAACATCAAATTTTAGCGAAGGATACTTTTGTTTGGCGAACTCAATCATTTTTTCATTCAAATCAATTCCTACGCCAGTAAGTCCAAATTCCTCTAATTTCGCGAGGTGGGAGCCAGTGCCACAACCAACATCTAAAATTTCTTTTACCTCGCCAAATTTCTTAAAAATATCCAAAAGGAATTTTGGCTCACGTTCAAATCTGCCCTGATTGACTTCTTCCCAAATTTCTGGGCGATCAAAATAATATTTATGACTTTGGTTTTTATTGTTCATGGTCATTTCAATAAATCCTCAACAGAAACACCAAGTGCTTTAGCAATTTTGGCAATCATTTGAACACTTGGCTTTTGCACAAAATCTCCCTCGATTTTCGTGAGGGTTGTGTGCTTCACACCGGACTTCCTCACTAAATCGTCTTGCGTTATGCCAAGTCTGTTGCGGTATTTTTTTATATTCTCGCCGATTGTTGCCATAGTTTCAAAACTTTGATATCATCAAAGCATAG
>CAYHXB010000024.1:0-9039 GCA_964360535.1 uncultured Candidatus Saccharibacteria bacterium | reverse complement strand
AAAAATAATGAATTTCAAACCTTTATCCAATCGCGTCTTTATAGAACCGCTTGAAGAAGAAAAAATAACAAAGTCGGGAATCGTTCTGCCGGACACGGCCGAAAAGGAAAAGCCGGTCAGGGGAAAGATTCTCGCAACAGGACCGGGCAAGCTCAACGAAAAGGGTGAGCGCGTCCCGATGTCGGTCAAAGTCGGAGACACGGTGCTTTTCAAAAAGTACGGACCAGATGAAATAGAAATAGAAGGAAAGAAATATCTGGTCGGAGACGAGGAAGACATCTTAGCGATTTTAGAGTAATCGCGAATAATGCGAATGTAAGCAAAATAATGCTAATTTAAACAAAAATGGCAAAACAAATTTTATTTGATGAAAACGCGCGCATAGCGCTCAAAAAGGGAATAGACAAACTAGCCCAGGCGGTAAAGATGACGCTCGGCCCCCGCGGCCGCGCCGTTGTCATTGAAAAGGGCTACGGAGCCCCGCAGGTTACTTTCGACGGCGTAACCGTCGCAAAGGAAATAGAACTTGAGGACAAATATGAAAATCTCGGCGCCGATTTTATAAAACAGGCGGCTGACAAAACGAACGACAATGTCGGAGACGGTACGACCACTTCGGTTGTTCTCGCCCACGCCATGATTGAAGAAGGAGAAAAAGCAATCAGCGAGAAAGGATTCAACGTAATCCAGCTAGCTGAAGAACTTAAAAAATCCGCAAATCAATTTGTAATCAAATCGCTTGAAAGCCAGCGCGAAGCCATCAACGACAACAAAAAAGTAGAAGAGGTGGCGACGCTTTCAGCAAAGGATGCTGAAATCGGAAAGCTCATCGCGGAAGTGATGGGCAAAGTCGGCAAAGAAGGCGTTGTCGCCATTGAGGACTCAAACACCATCGGCAATTCGTTTGAGATAGTTGAAGGAATGCAGTTTGACCGCGGATATGTTTCGCAATACATGATAACCAATACGGAAAGAATGGAAGCGGTTCTTGAAGACCCGTATATTCTCGTCACCGACAAGAAGATTTCTTCAATACAGGAACTTCTGCCGCTTCTTGAGAAGCTTCTGCAAACCGGAAAGAAAGAACTTGTTATCATTGCCGAAGAGATAGATGGAGAAGCTATGGCGACTCTTGTCGTCAACAAGCTCCGTGGGATTTTCTCGGCACTCGCAGTCAAAGCTCCGGGATTCGGCGACCGCAGGAAAGAAATGCTCCAGGATATAGCCATCATCACCGGCGCCACTTACGTTTCCGAAGAAGTCGGCAAAAAACTGGAGAATGTTGAACTCGCTGATTTGGGGCATGCCCACAAAGTTGTTTCAAATAAGGACAACACGACTATCGTCGGAGGCAAGGGCGACAAGAAAATAATTGAAGAGCGCGTTAATCAGCTCAAAGCGCAAATTAAAAAGACCGACTCCGAATTTGACAAGGAAAAAATACAGGAACGCCTCGGAAAACTTTCCGGAGGAGTAGCCGTCATTAAAGTCGGCGCCCCGGCGGAATCCGCCCAGAAAGAATTGAAGCAGAGAGTTGAAGATGCCGTCGCCGCTACGCGTGCGGCCATGGAAGAGGGAATAGTGCCCGGCGGAGGAATCGCTCTTTACAATGTGGCCGTTGGAATGAAAGATGCCATGTCAAATGAAAAAAACGAAGTCGTCAAAGCCGCTCTCGGAATTATAAATAAAACTTTGATAGCCCCCATTCAGGCAATCATCGCCAATAGCGGAGAACAGTGGAACAGCGTAGAACCAAAACTCGTTTCACGCTCTCTGCCTGCAGATGCCTGGAAGGGATTCAACGGACTGAATAACGAAATCGGCGACCTGAAAGCCGCCGGCATAATTGACCCGCTCAAAGTCGTCAAAACCGCGTTTCTCAACGCCGTTTCGGTAGCCGCAAATTATCTGACTGTTGGTGCCGCGATAACCAATATTCCGGAGAAGAAAGAAAAAGGAGGAATGTCCGGAGGCATGGGAATGGGCGAAGATTACTAAAATAACTGAAATCCTCCGAAAAGGGGGATTTTTGTTTGACTTTATTTTTACCAGGGGCGATACTGTTGCTAGCGTTTGGGCGATTTTTCGTTCCAAACATCCATTAACAACCGAAATATTGCCTTGAGGAGATTTTCCATGATACATGGACTTCAGCATGGTTTACCACTGTGCGGGTTTTCGCGAGATGTTCCCGCAAATTGGCCGAACGGTCACAAGTGGACTTATCCGGAAGATATGGAAAACATGACTTGTCCGGCCTGCAGACGGGAAGCAGAACATTTGCAGGAAGCAAAAGAGCTGGTTAAAGAACGGCCGACCAGGAGGAATCGGGCGTGAAAATGGACAGTTTGTCCGGGGCGGTGTGGAGCACATCGCCTTTTTTATTAATAATTAATTCTAGCCAAAATATCTTTTGTGCTAAAATGTAAGTAATGAAATCTCAGAATCATATCTCGGAACCGGATTTTGAGCACGCGCTCGGGAATATTTTGGATAATATACAACCGCAGGAACGTAAATGCCGCTGGGCATCAAAATCTCCGTATTGCGATGATAGTTTTTCCATAACGAATGAAGATATAAAGTTTTACCAAAAACTTCGTGTGCCGCCCCCAACTCTCTGTCCTTCATGCCGCCGCATGCGTAGATTAGGATTTGCATTAATGCTGCGTTTTTATAAACAGCCCTGCGTGGCGCCCGGCCATAAAGAAAGCGTAATTTCCACTGTATCTACCGGCACGCAGTTAAAAGTTTACGATTGGGATTATTATCATACGTACGAGTGGGAACCGTTAAGTTACGGCATTGACCACAATAAGAATAATTCCTTATTTGACGCTATTTATAACTTGCGTCGAAAAGTGCCGCAGCCGGCAATTGTGAGAGACCCGTCCAATATTGATAGCGAATACACCATAAATGGTAGGAACCTCAAACATGGTTATTTCGTGTCTGGCGGTTGGAACTCCGAATGGGTTTACTACAGCGTGACTGTCAATGATGTCCGGGATTGCATGGACTGCTACTTTACACGCAACGCAACCTTTTGTTACGAAAGCACTTTTTCCAGAAACTTGAACGATTCTGATTTTCTGTATTTTTCAAATGACTGCTATTCCTGCCGTTTAATGTATGACTCGAAGAACTGCCATGACTGTTTCGGGTGCGTTAATTTACGCAATAAAAGTTACTGTTTTTTCAATGAACAACTAACCAAAGAGCAATATGAAAAGAAGCTGGCATCAATTAATCTAGGGCGACGAGATGAGTTGATTCAAATGCAAGAACGTTTCTGGAAACTGGTTAAATCTCTTCCGGTGCGAGCCGTTCGTAACGAAAAGGTGAATAATGTTATTGGTAATTATATAATTGAAGCTAGAAACTGTTTTCAATCATACGTTGCGGAAAAGTCAGACAATCTTAGATTTGCTGATACAACAATCGGCAACAAAGATTCAATGGATTATGCTGTTTCGGGCGGTTCGGAACTTCTCTACGAAACGGTTGCTGTCGGCTCACAATGCTCCAACGTAAAGTTTTCCTTCGGCTCCAAGTTCGTGACTGATTCGGAATTCGTAATCAATTGCAGAAATATCAGTAATTGTTTCGCCTGTATCGGACTAGAAAATCAGTCATATTGTATTTTCAATAAGAAATATACACCCGAAGAATATGCCACAAACGTTGATCGTATAAAAACAGTCATGCTTACAAGGGGAGAATATGGAGAATTTTTTCCATTTAAATTCAGCCCATATGCCTACAATGATTCATTTGCGCAGATTGTTTTTCCCCTTTCACAAAAGGAAGTAGAAGATCTTGATGGAAACTGGAATGACGAAGCCGATAATAACCCAATCCCTCAAAGTCAAGAGATTCTAGAAATTAAAGATATCCCCGCCGACATTCAGGAAGTTAAAGATGATATTTTGGAAAAGGCGCTTAGATGCCAAATAAGCGGACGTCCTTTTAGGATTGTCGCTTATGAGCTTGAGTTATACCGGCGCAAAGGGCTGCCATTGCCGACGATTCATCCCAATGAACGAATCAAGCGCAGGTATACACTCGCTAATCCTTATCGTTTATACGATACTTTTTGTGCTAATTGCAGCATTGCCACCAAAAGTATGTATGACCCAAGCGAAGGATTTATTACTTACTGTGAAAAGTGTTATCAGGCGGAAATAGTATAAAACTATGAAGAAATTTGTCCGTGGCGGCACGGAGCGCATCACCCCTTTTATTGTGAAAAATGATAAAAAATAATGTTAACAACTTATGCGATCGCATAAGTTGTTAACAAAAGACTATTACCTATGATAACTTGCGATCGCGGGATATGATAGTAAAAAATGAGTACTTAAAATGTCGTATTGCATTATGTTTTACAAGTGGTAAAATCAAACTATGCCCGAGGCTTTCTGGATATTTATCGGAGTATTAGCAATAATCGCGGTGATTTTTTTCATTGCCGATTAGCTTGATTTATAGTCGTAATTAACCAAAAAAATAAAATCTTAAATTCAAAATGAGCACACTAAATATAATTTTAATCGTTCTCGGAGCAGTAGTTTTGTGGCTGGTTTTCGTTTATAACCGCCTTGTAACAATGAGGAATCGCGCCAAAGAAGCGTCCTCAGATATTGATGTCCAGACAAAGCGCCGATACGACCTTATCCCGAATCTCGTCGAGAGCGTTAAGGGATATATGAATCACGAAAGCGGAGTATTCGAGAAAGTCACCGAGGCGCGTACCAGAGCGATGAATGCCGGAAGCGGAAAGGAAAAACTGGCCGCCGAAAACATGCTTACAGGAGCCCTTAAAACACTCTTCGCAGTTTCCGAGAATTATCCGCAATTAAGAGCCAATGAAAACTTTTTGCATCTTCAGCAGGAATTGACCGACACCGAAGACAAAATCCAGGCGGCTCGCAGGTTCTACAACGGCAACGTCAGGGACATGAATACTGCAATTCAAGTATTTCCGACAAATCTTATCGCGAATATGTTCGGTTTCGGCCCGATGGAATTTTTCGAGACGGAAAACGACGCGGAACATCAGCCGGTGAAAGTGCAGTTTTAGTTTTATGTCGCACAAATCGCCCGAAATTTACTCTAATCAAGGAGAGCTTGAAGGAAAAAGCATATACGAAACAGAATCCGGACCAATAGAAGTCCAGTGGAAAAAATTTGAGGCGGCGAAAAAAGAAGGAGAACAAAAGCCGGAAAATGAACAATTGGCTAAAGCTGTATTATTTTTGCCCGGATGGGCAATGACTCCTGAATCAAAATCTATTTGGCAGCTTAGCCAATCATTTGCCGATTATGCTGAGGCGCCGACTTACGATATTTTTACACGCAGTGAGAATATTTCCGGCGGCGATATGCTTTATGACGAAGCCGAAGCCATTCGTAAGTTTATTGAAGAAAAAGGTTTATCGGATATTGTTATAGGCGGCCATTCACAAGGCGGGGACAAGGCCATTAATCTTGTGAATTTGCTTCAGGAAAAAAGTCCAAGCGTAGAAGTGAAGGGCTTAATACTTATGGATTCCGTTGGAGTGCATGAGCAGGGGAAAGCGGAACTCGCTGGAGAGTTCGTTAAAGACAGCATTGTCAATACGCCAGTGTCTGTAAGTAAGAAAACTCTCGGTATCGGCAAATATTTCAAAGGAGAAAAATCGTTTTTACCGCGTTCATTGAGGGCTGGTGCTGATGTGGTTTTCGGAATAATTAGAGAAATGGGAAAATCTGGAGTGGACTATCCAAAGCGCTTTTTAAATGAGGTCGCGAATATGTCAAAGTTTAACGAAAGAATAAAAGATGTCCGCGTTCCAGTGGTGCTTGTGCACGGTGAGAAAGATCCCGTTTCCGATTATAAGAAAGTCGCTCCCGTTGAAAAACCTTCGGAGCGCGAAGAATTTTTAAAAGAAAATCTTTTCAAGAATAGTCCTTATGTTAGAATGGTCGTTGCCGAAAAGGCCGGCCATCACGGTTTGCCATTGTTCCGTTCTGAATCTGTTGCGCGGGCATCGCTTTACATGCTGGAGCGTTTTTATAGAAAAGAAAAAGCAGAACAATAAAGCACTATGGCGTCTATTTACAACCAGCAAGAATCAAATATAAGGCGGACTTGGGCGCTTTTCAGCGTTTTCCTGATCGTAGTTATAGCCATCGGCTGGGCGTTTTCTTGGGTTTACGGCAATCCTGGCATTTTGTGGTTTGCAGTTATTTTCAGCACGGTATCCAGCATTTTAAGTTACTGGTATTCGGACAAGCTGGCGCTTTCCATGGCGCGGGCCGTTCAGATAGAAAAAAAAGATAACCCCGAGTTTTATCGCATAGTGGAAAATCTTTCCATAACCGCCGGCTTGCCAATGCCTCGCGTTTATATCGCGCCAGGCGCTCAAATCAACGCCTTTGCCACTGGCCGTGACCCAAAACATGCCGCAGTCGCCGTAACAGACGGCGCTTTGAAAAGATTGGACAAGACGGAACTTGAAGGAGTGCTCGCTCACGAACTTTCACATGTCGGCAATCGCGACATTCTTATTTCCACGATGGCTGTGGTTCTGGCCGGAATAATTTCCCTTTTGAGTGATTTTTTTCTGCGTTCCATATTTTGGGGCGGGCTTGGAAGAAAGAGTAGCGACAGCAGGGGAAACAATTTGCTCGTTCTAATCGGCGTAGCTCTTTCCATACTCGCGCCGATTGGAGTGATGCTTATTCGGTTCGCTATTTCGCGCCGCCGGGAGTCATTGGCCGACGCTTCCGGAGTTCTGCTCACGCGCTATCCTGACGGTCTCATTTCCGCTTTGCGTAAAATAGGAGCCGACCAGATGCCGATGGCGACAGCGCGCGATTCCACGGCGCACCTTTGGCTGGACAATCCGTTCAAGGGAAATTCCGTTTCCTGGTGGCAAAAAATTTTCATGACTCATCCGCCGATAGAGGAGAGGATAAAAGCGCTTGAGCAAATGGGAGCATGAGGCATAAATTCGGAAAAACAATCGTTATCGCGTTGGGCGGATCAATCATGTATCCAGAGGCGATTGACGTTTCGTTTCTCAAAAAATTCAGAAAGTTTATTTTAAAGCAGCTCCAGAACGGAAGCCGTTTTATTATCGTGGTCGGCGGGGGAAGTATTGCCAGAGTTTATCAGGAAGCGGCGCACAATGTTTCTAAAATAACCGACGAAGACAAGGATTGGCTCGGCATCCATTCCACTCGCGCAAACGCGCACCTTTTGAGGACTATTTTCAAAGATGTCGCCGATCCGGTAATAATAGACAGCCGCGACAAGATGAAGGTACTCAAATATCCGGTAACCATTGCTTCGGGCTGGAGGCCTGGCTGGTCAACCGATTACATCTCAATCGCCATAGCGGAACATTTCAAAGCCAAAGAAGCCGTGATCGCCGGAAAGCCAGCGCATGTTTACGATAAGGACCCCCACAAATACGCCGGAGCTAAAGAACTTCACGACCTTACATGGAAAAAATATCGCAAGCTGATTCCTGCCAAGTGGAAACCCGGACTTCATTCGCCGGTGGACCCTGTAGGCGCGGAACTTGCGCAGAAAAAGGGGATAGCGGCAATAATCATTAACGGAAAAGATTTGAGTAATTTCAACAAGATGATTTTAGGAGAAGAATTCAAAGGCAGTATTATCAAAAATTGAACTATATGATACAGATTACTTTAACCGATAAAATTCTCGCCCGGACCATTTTGCCGTTTATACCGCACTCGGTTTCGCCGAATGCAGTTACATGGTTCCGTTTTGCAACCATTCCGTTTGTTGCTTACTTTTTTGTCACGGAACAATACAATGCCGGTCTTGTTTTATTTTTAGTGTCGGCTTTTTCGGACGCCATTGACGGCTCAATGGCGAGAACGAGAAATCAAGTTACGGAATGGGGAAAGACCTTTGACCCGTTGGCTGACAAAATCTTGATATGCACATCCGTTTTGATTCTCGCATCCAAATTTCTTAATCCGTATCTCGCGGCGACGGTTATTCTGATAGAAATTTTCATAATAGCCAGCGCGTATTACAGGAAAAGAGCTTACGGAACCCCGATAGAGGCAGAATTGTCCGGCAAGGTAAAAATGGTTCTCCAATCGCTCGGCGTGGCGTCCATTCTTATCGGCATTGTTTCCGGCATTGGCCAGTTTTTAATAATTGCGTACTATCTGATTTATCTTGCGATAGTTTTTGCCATAATCAGTTTGGTGGTGTATAAATCTATTTGAGTAATTGGAGGGGTCGCATAGTGGCCTAGTGCGCGCGCTTGGAAAGCGCGTATGCCGAAAGGTATCGAGGGTTCGAATCCCTCCCCCTCCGCCAGAACAAAATAGCCCTGCTTATAGCAGGGCTATTTTGTTTTTACCCGAATTCCTTTAGGATAGAATCTAATGGAACTCGTCAATTTTCTAGAACAAATGCTCGGAGACATTGGTAGATTGGGCTACTGGCTGGTTCTTTTGATTTCTTTCGCCGAATCAATCGCTTTCATAGGGACAATATTACCAGGAACAACACTTGTGGTTTTCGCAGGACTTTTAGCGGCGCGAGGGCATTTTAATGTAGTCATTTTAATTTTATTTGCCGCAGTAGGAGCGATTCTCGGAGACGGCTTGAGTTATTTTTTGGGCACTCGCGGAAAGAATTTTTTCAAAAATGAAAACAAATTTTTGAAACTAAGCCATTTGGATAAAGGCGAAGAATTTTTTAAAAAACACGGGCCGAAGAGCGTTTTTTTAGGCAGGTTTATCGGATTAATAAGGCCAATTATTCCTTTCGTCGCAGGCCTTTCAAAAATGAACAAGTGGACATTTTTACTCTGGAACATTTCAAGCGCTTTTCTCTGGGCAATTTTCTACCTGCTGATCGGTTATTTTTTCGGCGGAGCCATTGATACGATCGGCAAAACCCTGTGAGACAGTATTGAGATATTTGTTTCTATGGTGCTGACATACTAACCTTTGCGCGAACCCATTTCCAGCCGCGGAGCGGCTGATTTCGCACGCTCCGCG
>CAYHXB010000023.1:0-10606 GCA_964360535.1 uncultured Candidatus Saccharibacteria bacterium | reverse complement strand
GGCAGTTTTTCTCCCGCCAGAAAATCAAGCATTGCTCCGCCGCCGGTTGAAACAAACGAGAACTTCTTGTCCAGTTTGTATTTTTTAAGGAACGCCACTGTTTCTCCTCCGCCTACAACAGAGAAAGCCTTTTTGTTTCGGGCTATGGCTTTGGCAATCGCAAGCGTGCCGTAAGAAAATTTCTTTTTTTCAAAAACGCCCATAGGCCCGCTCCAAATTACGGTTCCCGCCTTTTTGAGCTTTTCGCAAAAAACCGACGCAGTTCCGGGTCCTATATCAAGAATCGTTTTATTTTCCGTCCGGACATCAGCCGGTAAAACAATGTTTTTATATCGAAGGACCTGACGAAGGTTTTTCAAATCTTTTTTGTCTTTATCAATAAGGGAATTCTTAATATCCACGCCGCCGAGAAAAAGCAGCGTATTGGCCGCTGCCCCGCCGACAAGAAACCATCCGGCCGCTTTTTTAAAATATTTCAGCACTCCGAGCTTGTCATGCGCCTTCGCTCCGCCAAGAACGACAACCAGCGGCTTTTTCGGCTTGGACATGGCGCGCGAAAGAAATTTTATTTCCTTTTCCATTTCCAGCCCCGCGAAACTCGGCAAAAATTTAGTTATTGCAACGACAGAAGCGTTCTTCCTGTAACAAACAGCGAAGGCGTCATCAACATAAAAATCGCCGAGAGAAGCGAATCTCTTCGCAAGCTTAATGTCATTTTCTGTTTCGCCTTTGAAAAATCTGACGTTATCAAGAACCAAAACCGAACCATTCGGCGATTTTTCTACGGCTGTTTTTATACCTGCAAAATCCCTCCCGGCGATAAAAATAACTTTCCTGCCGAGCATTTTGGAAAGGTTTATCGTGTCCTTCTTTAAACTAAGTTTTTTGTCGTATCCGTTAGGTCTGCCACGGTGGCTCAAAATTACGATTTTTCCCGAATGCTTCAGTAAAAATTTGATTGTCGGCAGAGCCGCTTCCATCCGCCATTCGTCTTCCGTGTTGAAGTCAAGACGCAAAAGAGCAGTTCCCCGCAAATGTTTTTTATCAGCTTTGCTTAGGTAGGCAATCATTGTTTTTTCATAAAAGAAAACGAATATTTTTTGTCTATTCCTATTTTCTTCCGCGGATTGAAAATATCCAGCGGGTCAAATATCTTTTTGGTTTCCACAAAAAGCTTGTATATCTTTTCGCCGTACATCATTTTAAGATACGGACCCCTTATGAGCCCGTCGTTGTGCTCTGCTGTTATGGAACCGCCGTATTCAATGACAAGTTTGTATATCTTTTCCATGCAGTCCGATATTACTCCCTGTATTTCCGGGTCTTTCAAATCAATCAAAGGGATGATGTGGAAATTGCCGTTGCCTGGATGGCCGGCGATTGTGTAAATCATCTTGTCTTTGTGCGCATCCAGAATTTCATTAACCTTTGGTAAAACCTCCGGCAGAAATTCCGGTTTGACGATTATGTCTTCCACAAACGAGGCGGCCTCAAGTCCTTTGACATGGCTGTGGAGAAGCGTGAAACTCTGTCGTCTCATAATCCAGTATTTTTCCTCTTCGGCTTCGCTTTTAATGACTCTGGCCTGAACCGGAAACTTGAGCGCAGCCTGTTTTATCAGATCCATTTTGCGAAAAAGTTCGCTTTCGCTGTCGGAAGCGACTTCTATAAGGATTATCATTTTCGGAAATCCGCCCTTGAGTATCATAAAAAACTCCGGAATGAATTTGAATGCGAGCGTTATGGCTCTGCCCTTCATCATTTTTAAAATAGACGGTAGGAATCTCATAGCGAGGCCCATCGTTTTGTCGTCAAAAGATTCAATACTTTCCGGCTTGAAAGGCAGAACTGCTTCAACCAGTCCAGGCACCGGTTCCAAAGTTTTGGTGAAAACAACGATTAATCTCGAGAATTTTTTCTTTTTGACCATCCGCAGTTTTGCTTCGGTAATCAACCCCAGCGTCCCCTGCGCGCCTACAAAAAGTTTAGTCAAATCAAATGTCTTCCTGTCCCAAACATTCCACAAATCGTAGCCGGCGGAATTTTTGGAAACATCCGGCTTTGCCTTTTTTATGGCGTCGTAATTTTTTTCAATAAGATTGTATATTTTACGGTAAATCCCGCTCTCAAAACTTTTTCCAGCAATTTTCTTTTTGAGCTGAGACGCCGAAAGAGGCTTTATTTCGTAAAGTTTTCCGTCCGATAATACGATTTTTAATGATTCCACGAAATTCTCAGTCTTACCGTAACTGAGAGACCTCTCACCGCCCGAATTATTGGAAATCATCCCGCCTAGTGCGCAAAGATCTTTTGAGGCTGGCGCCGGCGGATACATCAGCCCGCGCCTATCAAGTTCTGCCTCCAAATCGCGGAAATAAACTCCCGGTTCGACAACGGCATAATCTTCTCCTATTTCTTTCATTTCGTTCATATGTTTTATGAAAGAAACTATGATGCTGTTATTCAAAGGCCCGCCGGTCATATCCGTGCCCGCCGAACGCGCCGTTATTGAAAGGTTCTTGTTTTCTTGTGGTGAGCGAGCCTGCCCTGAGTTTTTCGAACGGGTCGAACCATTTTCTTTCCTTTTTTTGACAACGAATTGCACAAGTTTGCCGACATCGTCGGCATTTTTGGGAAAAACAACCGCCCTGGGCTTTATTTTGAAAATAGAATAATCGCCGCTGTATTGCTCAAGCGACGCTTCATCTACAACAACTTCCCCGCTTATCTTCTTTTTCAGTTCCTCAAAAATCTTTTCCATAAACAGATAATAAAAAAACAAAACCTTTCATATTCTATCACAAATATGAAAAAAATGGCTGTGCAAAATAATGTTTAAGCACGCAATCTCTGATAAATTGAATCTTCCGTTTCCTGCCTGTCGGCGCCGTATTTCTGCCTTGAGCGCTCTTTGAGCTGGTCTATCAGTTCGCGATTTCCGTTTTCCGGCGCCAATGTCTGCATATTGAACGGTTTTGTCGTTTCGCCGTTAACGAGAATCTTCGCGTAAGCGTTGAAGTTGTCTATGTTGATGAGGTCGCTCTTATCAAAAACCGGCTGGAATTGTTTTTCCAGAAACTCGGCGTCCTGAACTCCCACGCGGAAAATTATCTGTGAACCGACGTTACCGAAAACCGAATCTCGTATTTTTTCCGTCAGCTGGGCGATAAACTGGTGTGCCATTGTCAGGTTAAGCCGGTATTTGCGCGCCTCGGAAAGAATCGTTGAAATGGAATCGGTGGTGAAATTCTGGAACTCGTCTATGTAAAGATTGAAATCGCGCCGCTTGTCTGCCTCAGCAATATCCACGCGAGAAAGAGCGGCCATCAAAAGTTTGCCCGTGAAAACCATTCCAAGAAGCCCCGCGTTTATGTCCCCTATTCTTCCTTTCGAAAGATTTACCAAAAGTATTTTCCCTTCGTCCATAACCTGCCTGAAATTGAACGCCGACTTCGGCTGGCCGATTATAGGCCGCATATAATCGTTTGAAATGAAATTATTGAACTTGGAAGTGATATAGGGCGTCATGTTTGCGAGCGACGCTTCGCCGCCGGCTTTGATTGCTTCCTTCTCCCAGAAATCTATCACGACCGGATTATGTATGCGCGCGAGCTTCCGTTTCCTGTATTCGGGGTCGGTGAAAATCCTCGGTATCTCAACCATTGTCGCCGGCTCGTTCGGCATATCTTCCATCAAAAGAAGCAGCGCGTTCCGCATATATTGCTCAAACATGGGGCCCATTGTTTCCGGCGGGAAAAGTTTGTTGAAAATCCCCTGCATTTCGTTGACGATAAACGTCTTTTCTTCGGGCTTGTTGAAATCGTATTCGAGCATATTGAGACCGAGTGGCCGAGACAGATCTCCGGGGTCGAAATAAATCACGTCGTCCATTCTGTTCTGTGGAATGCAGCTCAGCGCTTTCTCCGCCAGGTCTCCGTGCGGGTCTATAATGGCAACACCTTTTCCTTTTTTGATGTCATCCACAATCATATTGCCGAGCAAAGTTGATTTACCGGTTCCGGTCTGGCCAATCATATAAACGTGCCGGCGGCGGTCATCGTCCGTAATGTAAACCTCTTTCGTCTGACCGCGAAAAACGCTTTTGCCAATGAGAACGCCTTTATCCGGAAGATTTGACGGCGGCGGAGCTTCTCTTGATTTGAGCCATTTGACGCGCGGTGTTTCCGTGCCAGAAATCGGGAAGTGATAAAAACTTGCTATTTCTTCCGCGTTCAAAACCATGACTTGGTTGTTGTTGAATAGGCGGAAGCTGAAGTCGTAGGCGATATTGGAAGTATTTTTCGCTTTCACTATTTTAAAATCATTCCGCATAGGGCTTCCGAATTGCGTAAAGCCGGCGGCCAACCCTTCCAAAATGTCATTTGCCTGAAACGGAGTCGGTGCGGATGCTATTAAGCGCACGTTAACGTCAAAAGTAGGTTTGGAAATTTTTGCCGTAAGCGCTTTTACCGCTTCGTCGTCCACGACCCTGTCGGCGCTTTTTGCTTCTTCGCCTTTCGGATTGAATGCTTCTTTTATTTCTTCCGGCTTGAATGGAAACGCGTGTCCGAAAACTCTTTCTATCTTCTCGCCTTTCTTCAAACTCCTTATATAACTCTCAATTTTTCTCTTGCTGTCCTTGGAAGCCGGCCTGGCCAAAATCTGAACGGCAGCGCCCTCGCCTATCTCGTTCATTTTTGAAAGCGCTCCGATTATCGCCGAAAAAGTGTCCGAACCGATTTCCTGGTAAGTTCTTATCGGCAAAGCGTAATTTTCGCCCTGCTTGAGATAAGCTCCGGCTATCGCCCCGTTCGGATTGAAAATGTTGTAATCGTCGCCCGCTTCTTCAACCGCAGCGTTGGCCCAAATTCCCTGTATCTGTTTTATCGCCACTTCTTTCACGAGCCGCTGCACTGAAATATAAAAATGGATTTCCTCGCCGACGTGCGGGACGGCAAGTTCAAGAACGAACGGCTTTTTAAGCGAAGCAAGCCCGCTTAAAAGCTGTTCGGTCAGGCCTATTTCTTTTTTGAAGTCCTTCTCTCCGGAGGCGTCAACCGCTCCTTTGTGTATTTTGACCAGCAAAAGAACCGAAGTCAGCGAATCGCGCAAACGGCCCTTCGCCAGAAATCTGTGAATGAAATAAACCGCGGCGCCGGCGACCACCGCCATTGAAATAAAAAGTAAAATGAAAACCAGCATTTTATGCTACCTCGTTATTATAGCATTGCTCGCAATAAACTATCTCCGGCCGATTAGGCGCGTATGACGTTTCAAATTCGTTTGGACATTGGCCGTTATGATGCAGATGTTTGGCCTGATTTTTATAAACGCCATTAGCGCTTTGCCTGACGGCGCACATGCACTTTCTTTTATACAGCTGCGGAGGATTCCGCCAAGAAATACGCTCCGAGTGCCGACAATTGAAACACAATTTTGGCAGAGGCAAATTCATTTGCCGATAAAACCGCAATTCCTGATGAGTAATGCGGAATGCCGTCGAACAGTTTGGCGCGCACTTAAATGGATGCTTTCCTGTTTTATCGTGCTCGCACCGGATAATGTCTTTCGTTATGCCGTCGCCGACTTCAGAAATCGTATCGGGAATTTTTTCCGGTTCCTTTGTCACCGCATAGCTTCTTTTTTCCGGAATCCGCCACTTGAATCCCATTTCTTCGGTTTCTTCTTTGGAAATTTGAAAATATTCATATCCCTGTGATTCGTTGAATCCGAACGGGCTTATTTCCGGAGGAAAAAACTCGCCATATTTGAACAAGCGTCCCTTTGAATCTTTGTAGGGCATATTGTTCATCTGTTCTATTATTTTAGGCACCATACTTTCGTACTCTTCTTTGGAATATTGCTTGTTGAATATGCAATATTGTTTATCGTTTAGCGCGACGCAGCCGAAACAATTGCGTACATTTCTGCAATAAATAATATATTGGGATTCCAGGGCAGTTATGCAATCAAGCGCGAAACATGTTCTGTTAATTCCAAGTCCGGAACCCACGACCTCATAATCCAGTTCAACATCAATACCGCTCGAAGTAATGTCGGCGCAATCGCGGATCGGGTTGTATATGATGCTTTGTGAATTGGCACAATTTTGAGCCTCGTTCGCAAAAAAACAATTCCGCAGCTGCGACGAATTAAAAATATAATCTCCGGTACAGCCGGTATCTTTTATGCCGTGCCTGAAACGCACCGGATGAGACAGCCAGACCGATTCAGCCAGAGCGCGTGACTTTTCAATTCCGGTACTGGAATGAATCTGAAATTCTTCTAATTTGCGCTTATATTCTTCCTTTGAATAAGGTTTGTTGAATATATGGTATTTCTTATTCCTCAATCCAGCGCATCCGAAACAATCCGAACATCCTACGCAGTCCTGGCTGAACCAGACATCTTCGCAAGAAGTGCAGTTGCGTGAAAAAAATGTTTTATAGCAGCTTGTTGTATTTATAACGTAATAACAAAGTTCGCAGAGCTTGCAGTTTATCGTGTCAAAGCACTGCTTGCTCTTTTGAAGCGTTACGCCGTACGCGCTGTCTTCCGCGTATCCCGCGTCAAAACACATATAGCAATTCTTTACGCTGATTCCCTGCCCATATTCACTATTGACTGCGTTCTGATTCAAAATTGTCGTAGCCGGAACGGCATAAAACAATTCTTTAAATTGTTCGAAAAACGGCTTGGTGAAATCGTATTCGCACCCGTAATCCATCGGGTTCCAGGCGTCGCTTATCCAATAATCACGGTCATATACCGGCATCGGGGCTTCCGGCGGAATAATGGAATATATTTTCTTGCCGGTAGCGGCGCATTCCCGCTGATACAGGTAGCGGAAATTACGGAAAGCCATGCGGCGCATCGCGCGGCATTTCCAGCAAAAAGTCGGCGGAGGAACGTCTATTTTCTTATAGAAATCAAAATCTTCTGAATCTATAGTAAAATCCTTTTTACAATTCTGGCAATTTCTCGTTTCGGCGTTCATATTGTTTTATTTCTTTAACTCCTCTATCCCCAAATCGCGGCATATTTTCTTTGCTAAAAAATCATCTAGTTCCGAATGTCTTGGAACAGTTGACATTCTTTTTGTGCCGGGATTAAAAAAGATGCTATGTTTTCCTCCTTCGCGCACAAAAACGCATCCTTGTCTTAAAAGATGCTTTAAAAAATCACGTCGCTTCATAGATTACTTAGCAGCTACACGGCGAGCGACTCCCGAATAAGCCCGTGTTTTTCTTTGCTGGCAATCAATTTATTTGTTTCAAGGATCAATAAAAGGGCTTCTTTGAGATTTTCTTTTGCTTCCTTAAGGGTTTTCCCCTGCGTATTGACTCCTGGAATTTCTTCGATCCAGCCGAGATACCATTTTCCCGATTTTTTATAGACTGCCGTAAATTGCCTTTTTGACATAGTTTTATTGTAGATAAAAATTGTTATTAAATCAAATTTTGCGATTTCAACTTTTCACTTTCTGACTTTATAACTTTCAACTTATTTGAGTATCCCCCTCTTCTGCAATTCCGGATAAAGTTTTGCCGCCATTGAGTCGTGAAACGCGTCCATTATGAACGGACTGGATTTCATTGCCTGGGCGTTGGCTTTGTCGATTCCCTGATGCATCGCAATATCAACCAGATATTCTATTTCAAGCTTGGCTTCGGCCGGGGCCTGCGCGGCGTAATCCGGTAACGAACCACCCGATTGCTGCGGGGCGGGCTGGGGCACAGCCGGAGATATGGACTGGATAGATTTTTTAACAAGCTCTTGTCCGCCCAACATGCGGTTTTCCGGCATCTCGTTGTGCTTTTGTATCTCCTGCGAAAGCCGCTTTATATCGGCTTCCAGAACCTCATGATTGAATTCTTGCAATGGCTGTTCGGGCATAGGGGTTGAAAATTTGTAATTTAAAATATATGAAACTTCGTTTCATCAATCGGTTCGCTCGACAATCACAAAAATCATACACCTTTGCGTTGTCTCGCTGCCGATTGTAGAATTATAGACAAATGACCAAAAACAGAACTCTCTGGCTGCTTGTCTTGATAATGATTGTAGCAGGATTTTTGCGACTCTACCACTTAACCACGGTAACGCCGGGACTTTATCCTGACGAAGCCATGAACGGCAACAACGCCATCCAGGCAATTCAAACTGGAGATTACAAAGTTTTTTATCCCGAAAACAACGGACGCGAAGGGCTGTTTATAAACATACAGGCGCTCTTTTTGAGATTTTTCGCCGTCAATGAGCCGTGGGTACTGCGTCTGCCGAGCGCGATTTTCGGAATACTGACGGTTCTCGGCATTTATTTCCTGGCGAAAGAATTATTTTCCGCGCGCGTCGGACTGCTTTCGGCATTTTTCACGGCAACGAGTTTCTGGCACATCAATTTTTCGCATATCGGATTTCGGGCGATTATGGCTCCGTTCTTTGCCGTATGGGCGATGTATTTTTTGATAAAGGCAATACATAGCCCAAGTTCAAAGTTCAAAGTTCAAAGTTCAATAATCGGCGGAATATTCTACGGCCTCGGATTCTACAGCTACATCTCTTACCGTGTCACTCCTCTCTTACTCCTGCTTTTCATTCCGTTTTTCGTAAAAGAAAAAGGATTTGTGAAAGTTATGGGAACGTTTTTGCTCGCCACGTTTTTCGTCGCCCTCCCGATAGGAATTTATTATCTCCAGAATCCCGCCGATTTTATGGGACGCACCACGCAGGTTTCGGTTTTCAGTTCAGATTCTCCCCTCGGCGACCTCGCAACGAACACCGTTAAAACTCTCGGAATGTTCAATTTCGCCGGCGACTGGAACTGGCGGCATAATTATTCCGGCAGCCCTGAACTTTTCTGGCCCGTCGGACTGCTTTTTATTCTTGGCGTCATTTTAGGAATCAAAAACCTAATCCCAAACTCTAAATTCCAAATTCCAAGTTCCTCGAAGTTTGCATGCTGGTTTTTATTCCTCTGGTTTTTCCTGGCAATGCTGCCCGTTGTAATTTCAAACGAAGGAATCCCCCACGCCTTGCGGAGTATTCTTATGATTCCGCCGGTTATGATACTTTGCGGAATAGGCGGTGTAGCGGTTTACGACTGGCTTAAAAAATATGAAAGGGGTTATTGGTCGCGTTCCGCCGTTGCCTTTTTAACGGCTTTCGCCGCGGCTTTCATAATTTCCAACGCTTACCAAACATACTTTGTCGCCTGGGCCAACAATCCGAATGTCCAAGGGGCATTCGCGGCGGATTACGTGGCTCTGGGTAGAAAACTTAACACTTTGCCGGCAGATATTCCCAAATATGTTGTTGTTGATACGGGCGGAGTTCTGGTAAACGGCATTCCCATGCCGGCGCAAACCGTTATGTTTATAACCGACACTTTCACGCCTGAAGGCCAGAAAACAAAGAATATCCACTATGTTCTTCCCGACCAGCAAAAAAACATCCCCGCTGACGCGGAGACGTTTTGGGTGAGATAGAGAGGAGTAAAGTGAAAATTTATTTTCCTTACAAACTCCAGTTTGTAAGGATGTTATTGAGCATTGAATCGATGTATTTGGCTCGTGTTTCTGATTCACTCATAGAACGATTACGATTTAATCTTGAATGGGCGCTTATTGGCTTCTTGAAGAATTCTAAGCGTCGCATGCACTGAAAGATTATCGCTCGGTAAGAGTATCAACTTATCGTCCAATTGATTCAGTAATGGACTCAGAAATTCATCAGCCCATGAAGGCGATAATGTTAATACCCCTGAAAAATCTATTTCCAGATCTTCATCCTTCGAAAACTCGCGTAAGGTTGGCTGAAATGCCTTGAAGGCCTCGCTGCCCAATTCCCGCGATATTAATGTTTTACCGAACTTTTCTAATTGTAATTTCATATAATTTCTTTGTCTCGCCATAGCTTTAGCGAAGGCGGATTATTTATTTGAACTCTATTTTTGCTAAACACCCGCGCACGATACGCTGACCACGCGTAACATGAAATTCCTTATCGGGTCCTTGCATGCGTACTTCAGCGTCGCCACTCGTAAAAAACAAGTCAATTGGCTGCTCCATGACCACCTCGCGAACAGTCTTGAGGCCGTTACCGCGTTTTTCCGGGGCGCGCCCAGAAATGAATTCGGTAAATGCGACTTCCACTGCCGCAACATGGCTTGGAAGTTCTGGACGAACCTGGCGCAACGTTTCTAAAATACCCAATCCGCGATCAGCAAGTACAACAATGCCCTTAGCAAGGTCGTAGCCGAAAAAAATTCCGGCTGTATCCGGCCACTTCCCTAAGTTGTGAGCAAACGAATTATCGCCAATCTCTCCGGTAATTAAAGTTATCAAGGAATACATTTTTTCAAATCCGGGCTTTTGCATGAGCGCATATTCCATTTTCGTTAATCTTGCATTAAAACTCGAGCTTGTCGGACAATAAAATGTTCCCGGGAACTCAACTCCGTCTTGGATCCACTCCGAAGCAAACCTCATTAAATCACTGGCAAAGATTTCTAAATCTTTTTCACGATAATATCGATGAGTACCGCCATCCTTTTTGATCGCGACTAATTTGCCACTTTCATCCCAACGACGAAGCGTATTCAAAG
>CAYHXB010000022.1:0-11940 GCA_964360535.1 uncultured Candidatus Saccharibacteria bacterium | reverse complement strand
CCTTTTTATGATAGAATTTGAGCGTTGGAGAGCGCCTGCCTGCCGGCAGGCAGGGCTCTTTTCTTTTTGTAATGCCCGAAAAAACCCTTAAAAACAAAGGAAAAAACGAGGATAAAGAGACCTCTCCGACTAAGGAAAAGGCGACTTCGTATACCGCAAAAGATATTTACGTTTTGGAAGGCCTTGAGCCCGTCAGGAAGCGTCCCGGAATGTATATCGGCTCCACGGGGCCGGACGGGTTGCACCATTTAATTTGGGAAGTCGTGGACAACTCAATTGACGAAGCCATGGGTGGCTACGCCAAAAACATCACGGTTGAGCTTTTGCCCAAGAATCGCGTCAGCGTCACCGACGACGGCCGCGGCATTCCGGTGGAAATTCATCACCAGACAAAAAAATCCACACTGGAAACGGTTATGACCACACTCCACGCCGGAGGAAAATTCGGCGGAGAATCCTACAAAGTTTCCGGAGGACTTCACGGAGTCGGTGTTTCCGTGGTCAACGCTCTTTCCGACTGGCTTCGCGTTGAGGTTTCGCGCGAAGGCGAACTTTGGATGCAGGAATACAAGCGAGGCAAGCCGGAAGCCAAAGTCAAAAAAATAGGAACTTCAAAAGCGACCGGCACCAAAGTTATGTTTTCTCCCGACCCGGAAATATTTTCAAGCATTGAATTCAGCGAGAAAAGAATCATTGACCATTTCCGCCAGCAGGCGTATCTGACCAAAGGGCTTCGCATAAACTTTTTGGACAAGAGAAAATCGCCGTATTCTTTTTACGGATTCTGTTTTGAAGGCGGAGTGCTTTCGTTCGTGAAATATCTCGCCGCCGGCGAAACGCTTTTGCAGGATGAAATATTTTACGTTCACAAGCAGGCGGAGAAAATGGAAATTGAAACCGCTTTCGCGTACATCGACGATTTCAGCACGAAGGAATTAAGTTTTGCCAACAATATTTATACTCCGGACGGCGGAATGCATTTGACCGGTTTCCGTTCGGCTTTGACGAGAAGCTTGAACAATTACGCCCGCGCCGAAAACTATCTTAAAGAAAAAGAGGAGAACCTTACCGCCGACGATGTCCGTGAAGGGCTGGTAGTCGTTGTTTCCGTGAAATTAAGCGAACCGCAGTTTGAAGGTCAGACGAAAGCGCGCCTTGGAAATCCCGATGCCAGAACTGCCGTGGAAGCCGTAATCAACGAGGCGCTCAAGGAATTTTTGGAAAAGCGTCCTGGCGAAGCGAGAAAAATGATTGAAAAAGTCATGCTGGCCGCCAAAGCCCGCATGGCCGCCAAAGCCGCCAAGGATACAGTTTTAAGGAAAGGGGCACTGGAAGGAATGACTTTGCCGGGCAAACTCGCCGACTGCAGTTCAAGAAATCCGGAAGAATCGGAAATATTTATCGTTGAGGGAGACAGCGCCGGAGGCAGCGCCAAATCGGGACGTGACCGCAGAACACAGGCAATTTTACCGGTGAAGGGAAAAATTCTTAACGTTGAAAAAGCGCGCATCGATAAAATGCTCGCGAACGTTGAAATAAGGTCTCTGGTTGTGGCTATGGGCACGGCAATTTCCGACAATTTCAATATTGAAAAACTGCGCTATCACAAAATAATTCTGATGAGCGACGCCGACGTCGACGGAGCTCACATCAGGACGCTTTTCCTTACTCTTTTCTACCGTTATTTCCCACAGATTATAGAAAAGGGGCATCTTTATATTGCCCAGCCGCCGCTTTACAGGATACAGGCGGGAAAGGATGTGAGATACGCTTTCAGCGATGCCGAAAAGGATAAGACGATTGCGGAGATGCTGAAACTCAAAGCGCAGAAGGGGAAGGGAGGAAAGAAAGAAACTACCGAAGAGACCGAGGAAGTTGAAATCGTTGAAGTCGAGGAAGGAGAAATTTTGGATGAGAAAAACAAAATCCCCGGAGTTACCATTCAACGCTACAAAGGTCTTGGAGAAATGAATCCGGAACAGCTTTGGCAAACGACAATGAATCCCGAGAAAAGAATTTTGAAGCTTGTTGTCGTGGAGGATGCCGCAAAAGCAGACAAGCTTTTCAACATTCTTATGGGAGACCTGGTTGAGCCGAGAAAGCAGTTCATTCAGGCCTATGCCGGCGAGGTAAGGAATTTGGACATATAAACTTGATTTTTAAGCAGTTTTTTAGTATCTTTGGTAAACTATGTTCGGACGAATAAAGACATTTTTTCAGGAAACGAGACAGGAACTACGCCACATCAACTGGCCGACCAGGCAGGAAGCTGTCCGGCTTACGGCTTTCGTGGTGATTCTTTCCATAGCTTTGGCTGTTTTTCTTGGAGCCTTTGATTATTTTTTCACTTTCATACTTAAGAAATTTATTTTAAAAGTTTAGAGTAATCGCGAATAATGCGAATTGAGCAAATAATGCTAATAAAATAATACAAAATAGGCATGGAAAAATCACTGGAAACATCAAAAGACAACGCAAGACACTGGTTTGCGGTACACACGCAGTCCGGCTACGAGGAAGCCGTTTCAAGATACCTCAAGCAGAGAATAGAATCGCTTTCAATCGGCGACAAGATTTTTGAAGTCATCGTTCCCAAAGAAAAGAAAATAAAAGTTAAAGGAGGCAAGAGAGAAACCATTGAAGAAAAGATTTATCCCGGCTACGTTCTCGTCAACATGATTCTTACGGAAGATTCGTGGTACGTTGTCAGGAACACTCCGCGCGTTGACGGATTCGTCGGCCCGGACAAAACGACGCCAACGCCGCTTTCCGAAGATGAAATTCAGGCGCTGCTCGGCAGGATGGGCAAGGACGAAAGCAGTTTCAAAGTTGACTTCAAGGCGGGAGATTTGGTTAAAATAACTGACGGACCTTTCAAAGAATATGAAGGAAAAATTTCCGAAGTAGACGAAGAGAGGGGCCGCCTCAAAGTAATGGTGCCTATATTCGGAAGAGACACTGCGGTTGACCTAGACGCATTGCAGGTGAAAAAGGTATAAATCAGCGAATAGCGAATCTATTACGAATCTACGAATAAAAAATTCTAAATTTGTAAATTCGAAACTCATTCGTTATTCGTTGATGGTAATAAACCCATGGCAAAACCGATAAAAACAATAATAAAAATCCAGATTCCTGCTGGAGCAGCAAATCCTGCGCCGCCGATAGGAACTGCGCTCGGACCCCAGGGTGTGAACATCCAGGAGTTCTGCAGGCAGTTTAACGACGCCACAAAGGAAATGACCGGCGATATAGTTCCGGCCGAAATCACTATTTTTGAAGACAGGAGTTTTACCTTTAAGCTAAAAACCCCGCCAGCTGCGGCTCTTCTCAAAAAGGCAGCCGGTTTGGAAAAAGGTTCAAAAGACCCGCTCAAATCCAAAGTAGGCAAGGTGACCAAGGACGACATCAGGAAAATTGCTGAAAGGAAAATGGTTGACCTCAATACCGACAGCATTGAAGGCGCCATGAAGATAATCGAAGGCACGGCCAGAAGCATGGGGATTACAGTAGAGTAATATTTCTTAGATTTTCCGATAAAACTCCGCAAAATCTGTTTTGCGGAGTTTTTGTTTGCCGATTTTTGAGATATAATTCTGGAGTATAAAATGCTAAAAAATACTTATCCAGGAAAGTTTATTGTCTTTGAAGGCCCTGATGGTTCGGGGCAAACGACACAGGCAACGCTTTTGAAAGAATATGTTTCCGGGCTTGGCAAAAAAGCGCTTCTTACCAAAGAACCGACGCTGGACAGCAAGGCCGGTTTGGAAATACGGGACATCCTAAATGGCGAGAAAAAATCCACACCCGCAGAACTCCAGAAACTTTTTGCCGAAGACAGGAGAGAACATTTGAAAAAAGTAATCATTCCGGCATTGCAGGAGGGAAGCGTGGTTATTTCCGACAGATACTTTTTTTCTACTTTCGCTTTCGGTTCACTCGGCGCCGATTTGGAATGGCTTATTTCAATAAACAACGATTTTCTTTTGCCGGACATAACATTCGTCATGATGGTGAAGCCGGAAACATCAATTGAGAGAATAGCGAGCCGCGGGCTTAAAACAACTCTTTTTGAGAAATTGGAAAGTTTGCGGAAAGTCATGGAAAACTACAAAAATCTAGGAAACCGTTTCGAAAATATGGTTTTTATAGATGGCGAGCGGACAATCGAGGGAATTCATAAGGAGATTGCAGAAAAGGCAGCTGTCATTATAAGATAATGTTGTAAAATACAAACATTATCTTCATTTGGTTCGCTCGGCTAAAATAAAAATAGATTTTAATTTTACTCCTCGCTGCCAAATGTAAAATAGAATTATGAAATATACACCGACAATAGGCCTCGAAATTCATGCAGAGATGAAAACGCGGACCAAGATGTTCTGCGATTCAATTAACGACGCCGACGAAAAGCATCCGAACGTGAATGTCTGTCCGGTCTGCATGGGCCATCCCGGAACCTTGCCCGTTATCAATAAAAAGGCGGTGGAATTTGTCATTAAGGTCGGATTGGCTCTGGGCGGGAAAATAAGCGATGTTAGCAAATTTGACCGCAAGAACTATTTTTATCCCGACCTGCCGAAGGCCTACCAGATTTCGCAATACGACCAGCCGCTAGTTCAGGGCGGGGAATTACTCGGCGTTCGGCTGACAAGAATTCATTTAGAGGAAGACACTGGAACGCTGATTCACTCTACGGACGAAAAAGGCAAGGAAGAAACATTGGTTGATTTTAACCGCGCCGGAGTGCCACTGATGGAGCTTGTAACGGACCCTGATATCAAAAATGCGGAACAAGCTGTCGCTTTCGGAAAAGAATTGCGCCTGATTTTGCGCTATCTCGGAGTTTCCGATGCCGATATGGAAAAGGGGCATATGCGTCTTGAGGCCAATGTTTCAATAAGCCCTTCGACAGGCTCAGGGCAGGCAAAGCTCGGCACGAAAGTTGAGGTAAAAAACATAAATTCCTTCAGGTCACTCGGTTCGGCGATAGATTATGAAATAAAAAGACAGGAAGAGGTCTTGGGGAAAGGGGAGAAAATTATTCAGGAAACTCGCGGTTGGGACGACGTTAAACAGAAAACATTTTCACAGCGGGCAAAGGAAGATGCCCACGATTACCGCTATTTCCCGGAACCGGACCTTCCGCCGATGGAGCCGACCAAAGTTTTCGATATAGAAGACATGAAACGGCATTTACCGGAATTGCCGTCGGCAAAACGCGAGCGTTTCCGGAAAGAATTCGGACTTTCTCTACAGCAGGCATCGGCGCTCGTGGACGACAAGAATTTGGCCGACTACTTCGAAGCGGCTGTCGGCGAATTGGCCGTTGATGAAAACAGGAATGTTGCTGAAAAAAGAACGGAAGAATTGCTTTTCAACTATCTGACAAGCGATTTAGCCGGGCTTTTGAATGAATATGGAACAGGATTTTCCGACATTAAAATAAAACCAGGACAATTCGCTAGTTTGATTAATTTTATTTCCACGGCAAAGATAATGAGCCGCCAGGCGAAAGATATTCTCCGCAAAATGTTTGAGACAGGCGAGAGCCCTGAAGATATTATTTCCAGGGAAGGATTGGAAACCGTTTCCGACGAAGCCATTATAAAAACAGCGGTATCGAAGGTTCTTGGCGAGAATCAAAAAGCGATAGACGATTTCAAAAAAGGTAAAACAGAAAGTTTGAAGTTTCTTGTCGGCAAGACGATGGCCAAGTTGCGCGGCGCAGGCAATCCGGAAACTATAAAAAAGATTTTTGAGCAGGAATTGAACAAGTAATCTTTTTAATCCTCGTTTAAAAACTTTTTTGCAAGTTGTAGCGCTTCATCTCGATCTTTAACCCACTTTATTTCTTTGTCTTTTCTGAACCAGGTCATCTGGCGCTTCGCGAAACTGCGCGTATTCTTTTTTATTGAATCAATTGCTTCCGCCAAAGATATTTCTTTTTTCAGAAAAGCAATCATTTCTTTATAACCAATGGCGTCAAATGCGACTTGCCGTTCCCCGTATTTTTTAACGAGCTTTTTAACCTCTTCCAATAATCCGTTTTTAATCATTTCATCGGCGCGCTTGTCTATCCTTTTTTGCAGTTCCGTGTCCGAAATTTTCATTCCTATTTTCAAGGCGTCAAAAAGCTGTTTACCTTTTTTTCTTTGGGCCGAAAAAGGTTTCTTGGTGCTGATAGCGATTTCTAAGGCGCGAATTACACGTCTTGGATTTTTCCCGTCCACTATGTAAGCGGCTTCAGGGTCTAACTCAAGAAGTTCGCGATAAACCGATTCAAGCCCGTTTTTTTCTATTTTATTTTCCAGTTTTCTGCGGAGCGCCGGATTCGGCTTTACTGAAGGAATTTCAAGGTTGTCGGTTACGGCTTTGACATAAAGCCCGGTTCCGCCTGCAAGAACAGGCACTTTGCCTCTTTTGATTATTTTTTCTATTGCCGCAATGGCATCTTTTTTATATTCGGCAACTGTGTAATCTTCATCGGGATTTTTTATATCTATCAAATGGTGTTTTATTTTCCTGGTTTCTTCGTAGTCTGGCTTGGCGGTGCCGATATCCATTTCTTTGTATATCTGCCTAGAGTCGGCCGAAATGATCTCGCCGTTGAATTTTTGGGCTAGTTTTATGGCTAAATCGGTCTTGCCGGAGGCCGTAGGGCCTACAATAACGATTATTTTGGGTAGATGGTTTTGCACAGGGGTTATTGACTGGTTTGTTGGTTGAATTAAGCTATAAACTGCCCATTCACAAAAGGGGGTTATATCAAGAAGGAAAAACCCTAAAATAGATCAAGAGCAACCGGTCGCAGACCGGAATCAGGGAAGAGCCCTGTGGCTCTTCCAGAAACAGTCCCTTCGCCCAGTGCCAAGGGACTTTTCAATTTCAGATAACCTTATCCTTTATTTCCTTTTTTATTTTCTTAATAAATTCTTCTATTGAGACCTCGCCTTCTTGTCCACGGCTGTGATGCCTGATGCTAACCGTTCCTTCTTTTTCTTCCTTCTCGCCAACGACAAGAACATAAGGAATTTTTTGCATTTCGGATTCACGAATTCGCTTGCCGAGCGGTTCGTCCGCATCAGTCATTTCCACGCGGATATTTTCCTCTTTAAGTTTTTCAAAAATCTTTCCTGTGTAATCAACAAATTTTTCGCTTAATGGCAAAACGGCTACCTGAACAGGAGAAAGCCAAAGCGGAAAAGCTCCGGAGTAATGTTCAATGAGAAAAGCGATGGTGCGCTCAATTGAACCAATAGAAGAGCGATGAACGACAAAGGCGCGGTGCTCCTTTCCGTCTTCACCTATATAAGTGAGGTTGAATTTCTCCGGCATACAAAGGTCGTATTGGACCGTGAAGACCGTGTCTTCCTTGCCGTTTGCGTTTTTCATCTGGATATCTATTTTCGGTCCGTAAAAAGCGGCTTCATCTTTCGCTTCCACGAAATCAACTCCGCGTTCTTTCATAAGTTTTCTCAAAAGCATCTCCGCCTTTTCCCAGCCGGCGTCGTTTTTGTAATATTTTTCAGAATTGGCGCGGCTGCCCAAAGAAAGCCGGTAATGATAATACTCTCCCATTTTAAGGCCGAGCACGCCGTTGGCGTATTCGATTAAATCAAGCGCCTTGCCCATTTCCGAAACCGCTTCTTCTTCGTTCTTGCAGATAATGTGCGCGTCTGCGAGGCAGAACGAGCGGACTCTCTGCAATCCCATGAGTTCTCCGGACTGTTCGTAACGGTACAATTTCGCGAGTTCGGCATAGCGAATTGGAAGCTCTCGGTAACTCCACGGGCGGCGGAGATAAAGTTCGAAGTGATGCGGGCAGGTCATGGGGCGGAGCATAAATTCGTCGCCGTCAATTTCTATCGGCGCGTACATTGAATCCTTGTAGTGCGGGTAGTGTCCGGATTTTTTGTAAAGATCCAACTTAGCTATGTCCGGAGTGTAAACATGCTGATAGCCGCGCTTTATTTCTTCGTCAACGATAAAACGTTCCAATTCCCGTCTTATAACAGACCCCTTAGGCGTCAAAAGGGGAAGGCCTTTGCCGACGGCGTCGGAAAAGGCAAAAAGGTCCAGCTGGGGGCCGAGCTCTTTATGGTCTCGTTTTTTGGAGTCTTCGTTTTCTGATATTTTATTCATTCTGGAAATTATAAAGGGAATATTCACTTTTTTAAAGTGGCTAGTATATTCCCTTTGTTCCGACAGCGTTCGGACAAAATGAAAAACCAGTTTTTCACTTTGCGTCCTCGCTCGTCGGAATAAGCCGTAAATCCGATTTTTTAAAGCCTCCATTCGGCCCATTCGATTTACTCAGGGCAGGCAGGCTTAGATTTATCAACTTAACAAACAGGCGGGCGCGTTGTATCATAAAAAAATGCTAGATATAAAACTTCTCCGCGAGGATGCGGATAAAGTAAAGAAGGCGATTAAGCTCAAAGGCGCCGACCCCAAAATAGTCGACGATTTTTTGGAACTGGACGGGGGATGGAGACGCGTGACCGGAGAACTGGATAATTTAAGGAACGAACAGGGCGAATTAAGCCGGGAGCGCGACATAGACGCGGCCAAGGGTGTAAAGGAAAAAATAAAGCTCAAAGAAACAGAACTTGCCAATTTGGAAGGCGAGCGGCTTGCGATATGGATGCAAATCCCGAATCTATCAAGCGATGATACTCCGGTCGGTCCGGACGAATCGTCAAACAAATTTCTGCGTTCCTGGGGCGAGCCGAGAAAATTTTCCGCCCAAGGCGGATCCGCCTCTGGCGGAGATTTCACGCCCAAAGACCATTTAGAACTCGGTGAAACGCTCGGAATAATAGATACCAAAAAAGCATCAGAAGTTTCCGGAACACGCTTCGGTTATTTGAAAGGAGATATGGTACTTCTTGAATTCGCGTTAATGCAATTTGGATTCAAGGTACTTGGGGACAAAAAAATTCTTAAAAAAATAGCCGATAAAGTTAAGCCGGGATACAGCCCTAAGCCGTTCGTGCCCGTTATTCCTCCGGTTTTAATAAAGCCAGAAGTTTTCCAGAGAATGGCGCGCCTTGAGCCGACAGAAGAGCGGTATTATATTCCGAGCGACAATCTGTATCTTATTGGCAGCGCTGAACACACGCTTGGGCCTCTTCATATGGACGAAACCTTGAAGGAAAGCGAATTGCCTATCCGCTACGTCGGATTTTCCACTGCTTTCAGGAGGGAGGCCGGTTCGTACGGCAAGGACGTCAAGGGAATTTTGCGCGTGCATCAGTTCGACAAGCTGGAAATGGAATCATTCACATTGCCGGAAGATTCTTTCAAAGAACAGGAATTTATTGTCGGCGTTCAGGAATATTTGATGCAGTCGCTTGAACTGCCTTACCAGATAATAATATGTTCCACGGGCGACCAGGGCGGACCTGATTTCAGGCACTTGGACCTTGAGACCTGGATGCCGGCGCAGAATAAATATCGCGAAACGCATTCTGCCGACCTGATGAATGATTACCAATCAAGGCGTCTCGGGACAAAAGTTAAAAGAGAGAACGGCGAAACGCAATTTGTTCACATGAACGACGCAACGGCTTTCGCAATAGGCCGCACGCTTATCGCTATTCTTGAGAACTACCAGACCAAAGACGGCAAAATTGAAGTCCCCAAAGTACTCCAGGAATATGTCGGCAAAAAAATCATCGGCTAAGCCCAGTTATGCTAAAGACAAAGATGTTCGAACCTGGATAGAGCTCGACTCTGCGGCTTGCCGCAGGAATATAGAAACTTTCAGAAAATTAATAGGCCCAAAAATTAAACTTTGGGCAGTTGTTAAATCAAATGCTTACGGACACGGGTTGCCGGCTTTTCCGAAACTTGCAGATAAGTTTGGCGTGGACGGATTTTGCGTGGACAGTTTGATTGAAGGCCTTCGTCTAAGAAAAGAAGGGATTAAAAAACCGATTTTGGTTCTCGGTTTCACATTGCCACACAGATTTGGCGAGGCGGCCGCCAACGGAATCACTATCACAATTTCCAATTTGGAATCTTTGAAGGCGCTCAAGCGGGCTAAAAGAAAACCGTTTTATCATTTGAAAATAGACACCGGGATGCACCGCCAAGGTTTTTATCCAGAAGACATTCCACGGATAACAAAATATCTTGATTCAAAATTATCCGGCGTTTACAGCCATTTTTCTTCGGCCAAGGATTCCGGCGACCCACTCAAATCTTCATATACCGAAAAGCAATTTGCCGAATTTCAAAAAGCTTTATTCCTTCTGGAATGCGCGGGCTTCAGTGGCTTGGTAAGGCACATTTCCGCCACGGCAGGAACATTGGTAAGTCCAGAATATCGGCTGGATGCTGTCCGTGTTGGCATCGGACTCTATGGATTGTGGCCATCAAGAGAGCTTGAAAAAGAATTTTTCCGCCCGAGGCGGACCAGCCCTGGGCTGGCGCGCAAAATTAAGCTTTACCCGGTTTTGTCGTGGAGGGCGATAATCAGCGAAATTAAAACAGCCAGACCCGGCGGTTATATCGGCTATGATATGACCGAAAAAATAATAAAGCCGATGAAATATGCTTTACTGCCGCTTGGATATTGGCACGGTATTTCCCGTTCGCTTTCCGGAAAAGGGGAAGTGCTGATTAACGGCAAAAGAGCCAGGATTCTCGGCAGGGTTTCAATGGACATGGTTGTCGTGGATATTTCCGGCATTGTCTGCAAACCGGGCGACATAGCGACTATAATAGGGAGGAGCGGAAAGGACGAAATCCGCGCAGCCGACATCGCCGAACTTTCTGGAACTTCACATTACGAATTTTTGACGCGACTAAATCCTCTTATGGAAAAAGTGATAGCGTGATGAATCCCGTTAGAAGCAACAAAACCATAATTGTGTAAAATATGTTTCGATTTAGACAAAACGTCGTATTATTTAATGGAGCGGGCGTTACGGTCGTCTCCGACGACCTGCTTCTAACGGGATGAAAAAAGAAACCGCCGCATCATGGTCGGATATGCATTCGCGCGCAAGCCGCCGCCGCCGCCGGGTTTTCTTTTTTATTTTTTTAATCACGGCTTATTTGGTTTTTGTCGCCGCAGTTTGGATTGTGGCCTATTCTCCGTTTTTTAGCATTAAGGACATTAATATAACAGGCAACAAAAACGTTCCGAATGACGACGTAATGACTTTGGTCAAAGCCGATATTTACCGCTACTCGTTTATTAAGCGCGTTCTGGGAATGAGGAATATATTGATTTGGCCCAGAAATTTTTCAGACGAGATTTTCAGATTTTATCCAGAACTGAAATCGGTTTCCGTGGAGAAAAATTATTGGGAAAGAAAAATCAAAATTATCGCCGAAGAAAAACAGGCGTTCGGAGTCTGGTGCCTTAAGAATTTCGCGGGCGTGAATGGCACAAGCACCGCAGACGCTTCTTCAAATTGCTTCTGGTTCGATTCCGGCGGGATTATTTTCAAAAAGGCGATAGAAGCGGAAGGAAACCTGATAATTTCCGTGAATGATTATTCCCAGAAAAATATCGGTTTGAACAGCAAAATACTGCCAGAAAGATTCATGCCCAATATTCTCTCGATTTTCAGGGCGGTTTCCCAAAGCGGCTTGAGAGTGAAGGAGACGCGCCTGAATGATATTTCCCTGGAAGAAATGGAAGTTGATACGTATGATGGGCCGAAGATTTATTTCAGCCTGCGTTTTCCGGCGGACAATGTCCCGGACGTAATAAATTCGCTTAAGGAAAAATCGATTTTCGTCGGCCTTCAGTACATGGATTTTCGCGTGGAAAACAGGGTGTATTATAAATAAGGATAATACTTTCCTCGTCGCTACGCTTAGGATTCTCTTTTCGTTGTGCCCCGCCGATGGCGGGGCATCAGAATTGCTAAGCTCATAAATTCGCTAAGCGAGTTCTAGTGTGCCCGGGGAGAGAATCGA
>CAYHXB010000021.1:0-12569 GCA_964360535.1 uncultured Candidatus Saccharibacteria bacterium | reverse complement strand
ATTCAAAATCAATCGTTCTCTTAGAATAATGCGCGCGGTCTTCTTTTGCAATTTCCACTTCGTGGACTTTTTTCGGACTGATGCCCAAATCATTCGTTATCCATTCTTTCATTTCGTTCTGCCAGTATTCAAACCATTTCTTCCAGTCCTTTTCTTCAATGAAATATTCGAATTCCATCAGGTCAAATTCGCGCGTGCGGAAAATGAAATTTCCCGGAGTTATTTCGTTGCGGAACGCTTTCCCTTGCGACGCAATGCCGAAAGGCAATCTCCTCCTGGTCGTATCCAAAACTTGTTTGAAATTGACGAACATTGCCTGCGCTATTTCGGGACGGAGATATGCAAGATTCGTTTGTTCCTCTGCGGGACCGAGAAATGTCTTAAGCATCAGATTGAATTGTTTGGGTTTTGTGAAATCTTTTTCCACCAAATTAAAACTCGTCACAGTGGCGTCAGTTTTGAGGGTTCCTATAGTTTCTGGGTGTTTTTTAGAGATATGATTCCAGAGTTCTTTAGTTGATGGAGAATCTGGACCATCAAATCGAAATCGCTCGTGACAGCTTTGGCATTCCACCAGCGGGTCGGAAAAAGTCGCCAGATGCCCGCTTGCTTCCCAAACTTTGGGATTCATTATTAAAGCCGCGTCTATGCCTACCATATCGCCGCGGCGGCGAACGAACCTGTCCCACCAAAGCTGCTTGATGTTGTTTTTGAGCTCAACGCCGAGCGGTCCGTAATCCCATGAGTTGGCCAATCCGCCGTAAATCTCCGAACCGGGAAAAACAAACCCCCGCCTTTTGCACAAACTGACTATCTTATCCATTAAATTTTCTGCCATTTTCGTGTTATTTCTGTTTTCTAGATTCTAGATTCTAATTTCTAATTTGGCTACTGCTGCACTCCCCTGTTGACCGAAGCGCTTATAGTCGTGTCGTCCTGAAGAGCCGTTGTCAAAGCCTGATAGGAGCCGGTAAATTGAGCGCCGATGAAATTGTCGGTCCACTTGACGGCGGTATCTCCCAAAAACGGCACATACCTATTGAGCTGGTTGGCAGCCGGTGTTAATTCCACCTGGAAAACGGCTTCGACCGGGTCGCTTATAACTCCTTTGTTTGCCATGATGTCACCGACGCTCCAGATAACTTTGCCGCTGGTCGGGTCGTATGAAGGTGACGAGCTGGCGACGCTTGATTTCACTTTACCCGTCCAGCGTGCTCCTGACTGGAGGAAGGCGGAAATCTCCACGCTGGAAACATCTGTGGCGTAATTGGCAAGTATCCAGTGGATTGTGTATTGAGTCGGCATGTTAACACGGGGCGGATACGGACCGCTATTCAAAATTCCAGCAACGGCGTCGCGCCAGAACGCTTTTGCTTTGATATCCACTCTGCCAGCGATTTTATTTTCAAAGTTTGCAACGGAAATCGTTTTGGACGCCTGCGTTTCCTGTGGCACGGTCGGCGAACTTATTTCCGTTTTCATTTTCAGATAAAAATTCTTGTCACTGACGCGCCGTATGAAAAAATCTTTTTTCAATCTGACGTCTATGCTGACAGTTCCCTCTTCCCCGGGAGACAAGCGTGCCAACGCCGAAGAGTTGGCGGCTAGCCAGGTGAAAGTGTTTTTTATCGGATCGAATGCCGCGTCAGTTCTGACAGTAGAAAAATCGAACATGTCGCCCGAGAGGGACGCCTTGAGCGTGATATTTTCAAAAGTGGATGCAGAAGAATTTTTGTAAGTGATGTTATAAATCAATTCGTCTCCGGCACGGGCAATGTAATTATCGGAACCGTTAACCTTTAAGGAAACCGAGAGTGGCGACGCTGAAATTGAAATGTTCGCTGTCTGCTCGGAAACAACTATGGTCTGCCCGTTGAAATCGGAACCTCCGCCAGACACGGCTGCATGGAATTCCATGGACGACTGGTCCGCTCCAATGATAACCCCTGTTATTATTATGCTGCCGTTCGCATCCTTGGGAAACTTGCCTAAATTCCATTGGTTATTGGCAGTCGTGGCGGTAGGATTGCCTTTAGAGAACTGAAAACCAGACGGATAATCCATTTTTAAAATGACGTCGCCTACGAAATCCTCGCCAGAATTATTTTTGTATTTGACCGTAATGTCGAAAGTCGAGCCGCTGAAAACGTTTTGCGGAGTTTCAAAACTCAAATCTATGGCTGGCTGTCCGACCGGCAAATCAATTGTATTCCTGCTTTCGAATTGAGCGCTCGAACCGGTCAATTGGTAAGAAAGTTTGGCTTCAACGCGCTTGACCGACTGGCTGTCGCCGACGACAAGCAGCTTGAAAGAATTGCTCGTATTAACACTACCCGGCCCTACGTCGCCAAGCTGGTTTTCGATAACGCGCTGGTTCTGCGAACCTTCCATGTAATAAACTTTTTCCGGCAAGTAAATCGAAAGTTTGGCGTTCTTGAGAATCTGGTCGGAATTATTCGAAAAAGGAACTCTGAGTATGAATGGCCGTCCGGAAAAAATCTGGTCTGGTTTTGAAAATTCCACGCCGACATTGGCGCCGGTTGGACGCGTAATAAAATAGTAATAACCACCGCCGAGCAAAGCTAAAACAAAAACAAAAATTGTCGCTTTCATGAAATTATTCATAGTCGGAGTTTCGCTTTCGTCCTCTCCAGGCTCAAAATCGCCGAGTTTTTCGTCCTCTTTCCATGGAGAGATTATTTTTTCTTTTTTTTGAGGAAAAGACGGGGGCATGTTTATCTTTCTCCGATGTATATTACCTCGCTGGCCGGCAGTTTGAAAGCGCAGTTTCTGCAGAAAAATTCCTGTGTTCTTGGATGGAAAACTCCTGCGTCGCCGGAACATAATCCGCAGGAAGCAAAATTGGGGTCCCAGCCGAGTATTTTAAGGATTTCATTCCATGAAAATCCCTGCCCCGCCGGCAGGCGGGCCTGCCCGCCGTTTAGGCGGGTTCCGCCGACAAGCATTTCCCAAATCACGAATTCCGGTTCGGCCTCGGAAAGAATTTCTCCGAGAAAACGGAGTTCGGACAAGTCCATGCCGAGCTGCGATTTTTTGAGCGCGTCAACGACTTGAAGCCCGTTTTTTTCTATCATTCTTACCTGCACCAAATTTCCCGGCTGAAGGTGGGCGGAAAGCTTGGAGGTTATTTTTCTGATGCTTCTGGCCCTGGCAGTCAATTTTCCAAAACGCTTCGTCAAAAAAATCACCCTCCCGTTAAGGTCGCCGTTCGGCAGCCGGTCCAGAACTATCGCTTCGCTCAAATACTCTTGCATTAAATTTTTCCGACGAGGTCCAATCCCGGCTCGAGTGTTTCCTTTCCCGGCTCCCAGCTCGCCGGACAAACTTGTCCCTTGTGCGTCTTTACGTAAATTGCCGCCTGAAGTTTCCGCAAAAGTTCTTTTGAGCTCCGTCCGATGCTGTTGTCATTTATTTCGAGCGCCTTGAGAATTCCGTCCGGGTCTATGATAAAAGTCCCGCGGAGAGAAAGCCCTTCTTCCTCAATATATGTGCCGAATTCCCGGCAAAGATTGCCGGTCGGGTCTGCCACCATCGGGAATTTTATTTTGCTGATGGCCGGCGACTGGTCATGCCAGGCCTTGTGAACGAAAACGGTGTCGGTGCTGATGCTCAATACTTCGGCGCCGAGGTTTTTGAATTCCTCGTAATTGTCCGCCGCTTCTTCCAGTTCCGTTGGACATACGAAAGTGAAATCAGCCGGATAAAATATCAGAACCAGCCATTTGCCTCTGTAATTGGAAAGTTTTATTTTCTTGATGTCTTCGTCCTGGCCTGCCTGCGCGGGCAGGAATGCCTCCAGTTCAAAGTCGGTGATTTGGTGTCCGATTTTTACCATGGGTTTATTTTAGCATCTCTGAGCTACTAATAAAAATTGCTTTCAAAATGAAACGTCGCGGTTAGCTTTTTGGGCTTCCCGCGACTTATTTCTGGCACAAGCGCCGCTGCGTCTAGTCGCTTGCTGTGTTGATGCTACCCGGAAAATGGACCCAACTTGGTCCGTTTATCCTTAATATCTCCAGGCGTTCAACCTTTTCCCATCTTGAACCAAGCCTGTCCATGACGTACTTAACGATGTTCGGCGTACAAGGTTCTGGCTTGAAATTCACGTGTCCGCGCTGCGCGTGTTCTTCCCCGGCTATATCCACACGGACCATGAACCTTCCTTCGGAATCAAACTTCAAGTTTTTCATTTTTTCGTCAAACCCAGGTTTTCCTATTTCGTTGTACATGGCGTTCCCCTATTTGATTTTCAGGTTGCTACAAAGCCAAGACTAGTCCGGGCTCTTGGGGGAAATATTAGAACCAACCGGAATAAGAATCAAGGATATTTTGTGCCTGAGGTGGGATTTGAACCCACAAGGTCGTAAGACCATAACATTTTGAGTGTTACGCGTATGCCAGTTCCGCCACTCAGGCAAATTTAATGCGGGGTAAATCTGCCATTCCCCTCCTTCGCTAAAGCTACGGAGGACAAAGCGCCACCGCGGTTTTATCCAATCCTTATTCAACCCGATTTTGTTGCTAAAATCAAGAAAAATCTGTATTATTCTAATTAAATGGCCCGCGTAATCGCAATCCTTCAATAAGTTCAGGATTTCAATAAACTATAAATTTTATGGCAAGGGTTATTTCAATCTGCAACGCAAAAGGAGGAGTCGGTAAAACGACTACCGCCGTAAACCTTTCCGCCTATCTCGCTACTGCCGGCAAGAAAGTTCTTCTCATTGATTTTGACCCGCAGGCCAACGCCAGCTCGGCGCTCGGCAGCGACCCGCTGCGGACCGAAAAAAGTATTTACCACGGCATCATCGGCGAAGCCCCCGCCGAACAACTTATCAGGCCGACGATGCTTTTCAATTTCCATTTCATACCTTCGGCTCCGCATCTCGCCGGCATACTGGTTGAGTTCGTTAATCTGCCTGAGCGCGAATATTTTCTGCGTAAATTCCTTCACTCCCTCCGCCACCAATACGATTATATCGTCATTGACCTGCCGCCGAGCTTAAGTTTGCTTACCATCAACGGCTTGATAGCCGCCGACGAAGTCCTCATCCCGGTCCAGGCGGAATATTACAGCTTGGAGGGCATCGGACAGCTTATCGAAATAATCGATCTTATCAGAAAAAATCTCGAGCACGATTTGAAAGTTAACGGCGCCCTCTTGACGATGTACGATAAGCGCGAACACTTAAGTCGCGAAGTGGGAAAAAATTTGAGAGCGCATTTCCCGCATTATGTTTTTGAAACTGAAATCCCGCGTAGTGTCGCACTTGCCGAAGCGCCGAGTTTTTCGAAACCGATAATACTCTACCGCCCCGATTCCATCGGCGCAGAGGCATACCAAAAACTAGCCGAAGAAATAATTTCACAGGAAGTTAAAAAAATGGAGCAGTCGGTATCCAGCGAAAACTTCGGCGATTTCAATATATAAAATGCTAGGCAAAGGACTTGAATCTTTAATACCGCGGAATAAACAGGGCGACGGACAGGCGCCGGTAAGTCCGCAAGTCGGCGCACAGCCGCAACAGCCAGTCGCTTTACCGTCGGGCCCGATAAGCCAGAGTCAGGAACAAATCCGCGAAGTCAATCAGAAAAAACCTGGCCGTCCGGAAAACACCGACCTGATTTTTCATATAGAACTGGATAAAGTTAAACCGAATTCGCAGCAGCCACGCCGGAATTTTAACGAAGAGGGGCTCAAAGACCTTGCTTCATCAATAAGGGAGTTCGGGCTCATCCAGCCGATTGTCGTTACAAAAATTGAAAAAGAAACGCCCCACGGCACCGACGTGGAATACCAGCTAATCGCCGGAGAGCGTCGCTGGCTTGCCTCTAAAATGCTCGGACTTGAGCGCGTTCCGGCTATAATCCGGAATGTCGACCTCGAACAAGAACGGCTTGAACTCGCGATTATAGAAAACATACAAAGAGAGGAGCTCAATCCCATCGAAAAAGCGCGCGCCTTCAATAAGCTCCAGGACGAATTCCGGCTGACCCAGAGAGAAATTGCCTCACGGCTCGGCAAAAGCCGCGAAACGGTGGCCAACACTATGCGCCTATTGGACCTGCCGGCTGAAATAATGGAAGCCCTTGAAAAAGGAAAAATAAGCGAAAGCCACGGACGGCTTCTCTTGGCCGTTGAAGACCCGGGCGTTCAGAACAGGATTTTCCACGAACTTCTTGAAAAGAGAATGACGACGCGCGACCTCAAAAACCGCGTGCGCGGCGTGAAACCGGAAAATGAAAATGCGGTATCTCAAGAAATGCAGCCCGAGATAAAAATGATGCAGGAAAAGCTAAGCTCGGAACTCGGCGCTCCGGTGAAAATAGAATCGCACGGAGAACGCGGTCAGATAACCATAACTTTTTTCTCTCCCGAAGAACTGCAAAATATCGTGGACAAGCTCGGAGGAGAAGATCAAACGAGTTTGTAGCTTATCTCCTTCACTTCTTTCAGTTTTTTGAGTTTCAAAATAACTTTTTCCATTTTGGAAGAATCAGTGGTCTCGCATCCTATTCTGCATGAAGAAAATTTGCTGCCTTTGTGCTCAGAAAGCTGTAGGTTCGTTATGTGGACGTGAGAACGCGCGATGATTCCTGAAATGTCTTTGGTTAATCCTAATCTGTTTTCTATCGTCAATTGAAGTTCTATCTTTGACGCCGGGCGCTTCTGCGCTAAACTCATGCGCTTTTCGCGAAGGCCAGCCCTGATATGGTCTTTGGCTATGGAAGTTTTGACAAACTTAAGCCAATCCTCGGACGGCTTTTTGTTTTTCTGGGTCAGCATTTCAACCATGTCGCCGGACTTGAGAGTGGTGTCTAACGGCATTATTTTTCCGTTTATTTTGGAACCGGTGGCGTTGTCCCCTATTTCCGTGTGTATGTGATAGGCGAAATCAACGGGCGTGGCGCCTTTTGGCAAATCAATTACATCTCCCTTCGGAGTGATTGCGAATATCCTGTCCTTGAAAAAATCGGCTTTCATATTTTCAACGAATTCATCGGAGTTTTCGTCATCCTGCTTTCTTCTTTCCTGCCAGTCGCGGAGCTGTTTGAGCCAGACAAGGCTGGCCGCAAGTTTTTCTCCCAGGGGCTGGGGCTCCTTTTTTCCGCCCAAGGCGGATCCGCCTCTGGCGGAGAAAAAACTTTTCTTCTGCTGCTCTTTATACAGCCAATGAGCCGCGATTCCGAATTCGTTTTCGTCGTGCATTTCCTTGGTGCGGAGCTGTATTTCGATGTGCTTCCCATCCGGACCGATAACCGTCGTGTGCAAACTCCGATAATTGTTGGGCTTGGGCATTGCTATGTAGTCCTTTATGCGTCCTGGCAATGGCGGCCAGAGATTATTGATAATTCCAAGCGCGGCATAGCATTCCGGAATTGTATCAAAAACCATACGGAGCGCCACGAGGTCGTAAATCCTGTCTATGTCCATTTCGTAATGGAGAAGTTTTTGGTAAAGGCTGTAATAACGCTTGGCGCGGAAGTCAATGGAAACCGGTTTGATATTGGCGCGCCTGAGCGTTTCTTCAAGGAGCGGCCTTATCGATTCGAGATACTTCATCCTCGACTCGAACTCATCGGCGACGTGTTCCTGAAGCCATTTGAATTCTTCCGGCTGGAGATAAGCGAATGCCAAGTCCTTGAGCTCGCCGCTCAACTCCCACATGCCTAGTCGGTAAGCGATGGCCGCATAAATTTCGCTCGTTTCAAGCGCGATTCTTTTTTGCTTGATTGGAGGCAGGGCAGAAAGCGTTTTCATATTATGCAAACGGTCGGCCAGCTTTATGAAAACGACGCGGAGGTCCTGGCTGATGGCGAGAATCATTTTGCGGAGATTTTCCGCCTTGGCCTCCGTGCCGCGGTATTTGATACGGCTTAACTTGGTAACGCCGTCCACAAGGAACGTCATTTCTTCGCCGAAAGTTTTTTTGAATTCCTCTTCGGTAACAGGCGAATCTTCGACGACATCGTGCAACAGGCCGGCGGCGATTGTTTGTTCGTCCATACGCCATTGCTGGAGTGTTTCTGCTGTCGCCAGAACATGGTTGAAATACGGCTCTCCGTTTTTTCTTTTCTGTCCCCGATGCGCCCGCTCCGCGAAGCTGTAAGCCCTGCCGATAAGCGTATTTGGTTTTTTGCGCGCGGTTTCTTCTATTGTCATTTTATTTTTTTGTTTTTTTGGCCCGCTGTTTTTTTTGCGCCTGCTTTCTTGCCGGTGACTCTCGGGGAATTTTCTCCGCCCGAGGCGCCTGCCTGCCGGCCAGGCAGGGATCCGCCTTTGGCGGAGAATTTCTCAAAGGCTTCGGCTACGTCTTCTTGCTTCTCCGGCTTTTTATTTCCGATAAAATTGCAGTCGGGATAGCGACTGCATCCGTAAAAAGCGTTTCCGCGGCCCCTGGCCTTCTTCTCTATTATATCGCCGGGGTTGTCTTTTCTGTCATCCGAAGCGAGACAATTCGGGCATTTGAAACCGGTTTTTTTCAATATCTTTTTTATCCCCTTGCATTTTGGATAATCGACGCAACCAAGAAAAAATCCGAAACGGCCGCGCTTAATCCCCATTTCTTTTCCGCAAAGCGGGCATTTTTCCCCTTTGGTGCTTTCTTTAAGCTCTTTGATTTTCGCCGCTTCTTCCGGCATTGGCAAAGTCACTTTGCTTTCCGGGTCGGGACATGCCATGAACTTTCCGAAGCGGCCGAATTTGAACTGCATCGGTTTTGTGCAGTGCGGACATGGCGTTTCCGAAATTTCGGTATATCTGCCGACTTCCGATTCTTTTTCAATAAGATGCTTTTTGAACGGGCCGTAAAATTCACGCGCGACTTCGGTCCATGCGATTTTCCCTTCGGCAATATCGTCAAGCTCCGTTTCTATATGCGAAGTAAAATTGATGTCCACAATCTCCGGAAAATGTTCCACAAGTATATCGTTGACTATCATGCCAACGTCAATCGGATGATAGCGCTTGTCTATTTTCTCAACATATCCCCTGTCCTGAATTGTGGAAAGGGTTGGAGCATATGTTGATGGCCTGCCGATTCCTGCCGCCTCAAGCATTTTTATCAGCGAAGCGTCTGTGTACCTAGGCGGAGGTTCGGTGAAATGCTGGAACGGTAGTATCTCGCGCGCGTTTATCTCCTCCCCTTTTTTAAGCTTTGGCAAAATGTTTTCTCCGCTTTCTGTACCGTTCTCGTCTTCGCGGTAAACTTTCATGAATCCGTCAAAAACTATTCTTTGTCCGTTGGCGCGGAAAACGCATTTACCGTCCGCCGTTTCGATGTCAGCCGCCGTTTGCTCGAGAACGGCTTCTTTCATCTGCGAAGCAAGCGTCCTTTTCCAAATCAAATCGTAAAGTCGCTGGATTCTTCTTTCCTTGGAACTAATGTCTTCAGTCCTTTTTGAAAGGTCTGTAGGCCTGACGGCTTCATGGGCTTCCTGCGCGCCCTTGCTCCTGTTTGTGAAATGTCGCGGGGCATCAAGTGAATAATTCTTTCCGAAATTGTCGTCTATCACTTTCTTGGCCTGCTTCAGGGCCTGTTCTGCAATATTGACGCTATCGGTTCTCATATATGTTATGTATCCGTTTTCATAAAGATTCTGCGCGAGCATCATTGTCTGCTTGGCGGAAAATCCGAGCTTCCCCGAGGCCTCCTGCTGCAAAGTAGACGTTGTGAACGGCGGAGACGGATTGCGTCCTACTTCTTTCAATGAAACTTCCTTAATCCTATAGTCCGCGTTTTTCAGAAGCGCAACGAGTTTTTCTGCTTCGCCTCCGGTTTTCAAATCCATTCTGCCCAAACTCTTCCCATCCACGGAAATAAGGCGTCCGCGGAAAGTTTTCTTATTTTTTTTGTCCGCCAAAGGCGGATCCGCCTCGGGCGGAAAAAATTCCCCCTCGATTGACCAATACTCCTCCTTATTGAAACTTTGTATTTCGCGCTCTCTTTCAACCACCAGACGCACGACGACACTCTGAACGCGGCCAGCGGAAAGCCCGTAACGTACGCGCCTCCACAAAAAAGGAGAAAGTTCATAGCCGACCAAGCGGTCGAGAATGCGCCTGGCCTGCTGGGCGTCAACCAGATTCATGTCTATGGCTCGGGGATTTTTTAGTGCTTCCTCTATGGCCTGTTTCGTTATTTCGTGAAAAACGATTCTTTCTATTTTCTTTGGGACGGATGCGGCTGCTTTTGCCGTTTTCTTTTTTGACCCCTGTTTGGCGTCCGTATTATCCAAATCCAGCGCCTTGGTTAAATGCCAGGCAATAGCTTCACCTTCGCGGTCTTCATCAGTTGCAAGTATTATCTCATCTGCTTCGGAGGCAAGTTTTTTCAAAACCAAAACATGCTCCTTGGCTTTTGGGAGTATCGAATAGGTCGGCTCGAAATTGGCTTCCACGTTTATGCTTATTTTGCTTTTTGGCAAATCGCGCACGTGACCGTACGACGATTCAACTTTATAATCGCCGCCTAAAAATTTGCCGATTGTTTTGGCCTTGGTTGGAGATTCAACAATGATTAATTTCATAAACTAGATTATAGAGTAACCATCGCCTTTCTCTTTGACAACATTCTTCAGCAGAAGAAGAGTCAGAGTTTGGCTGACTGTTCGGGATTCAAGATTGGCGATTTCGGTTATTTTGTCAATCCCAAGAGGTTCCGAAGAATTTTTTATGATTTCGGAAATCAGTTTTTCTTCATCGGTTTCTCCGGAGCCCGTTTCTCCGGATGGCTCAATCATATTCAGGTCCTCCAATATATCAGATGCTTTGGACACAAGCCGCGCGCCGTTTCGTATTAAACCATGCGAGCCGGAAAAATTCCTGTGATTGGCCGGCCCCGGAACAACAAATACTTCCCTGTTCTGTTCCGAAGCGAAACGCGCTGTTGCCAGCGATCCCGATTTTTCCGGCGCTTCAACTACGACGACTCCCAAGGAAAGCCCGCTTACCAATCTGTTCCTCTCAATGAAACGGTGAGGAAGCGGCGAGGTGTCCGGAGGGTATTCCGAAATCAAAACTCCGCCCGCTGACAATATTTCGGCAGCCAGACGTTCGTTCGTTCTGGGGTAAATCTCGTCGAGGCCGCATGCCAGAACGGCAACCGTAAGCCCGCCGGCAGCCAGGCATCCTTTGTGCGCCGCTGCGTCAATGCCGAAAGCAAGTCCACTGACAATTGGCATGCCTGCCCGCGCGAGTTCCATTCCGAAATGATGCGCCAGTTCAACGCCGTCATCTGTGGCTTTTCTCGTGCCGACTATTCCTATACCTGGCTTTTTTAAAATTCCCGTTTCCCCTTTTAAATAAATGCCAAATGGCGGCCAGTATATTTCGCGCAAAAGTGCCGGGAAATTGTCTTCGTCGGCCATAATCAGCTCTATCCCATATTTTTTCAGTTTCTCCCATTCCGTTTCCGGATCCGCGACCTCCGCCGAACGCTGAAGTTTTGAGAAGATTTCCTTCCAGGTTTCACCGCTGGATTTCAGTTTCCTTATTTCCCGGTGATTGCAAGTCGTCGCTTTCCAAGCCGCGTTATAAAACACTTTTTCGCTTGTGGTTGCGGCGTTCATTTACCTTATTATGGTTTAGCTTGTTTAATAGTCAACAGAAACCGGGTATGAGGCACCCTTTGAGTCCGCTTGCCTATTTTTGTATACTTAAGGCAATGTCAGAAAATTTCCGGAAAGACCTTATTATTGGAGCAAGCTTCATAGCCAGCAGCTTTCTTGTGTTCGCAGTAGCCGCTTATTTTCTTTCGAACGCGATAACCGTCCAGGCGCAGAAAGTTTCAGATTCAAAAAACGCCATACGTGCCCATTCCGATTTAATAGAAGGACTGGCTAATCAGAAAGCCCTTAGTCCCGACGTTAAAAAATTCGAACAGGCGATAAATCTAATCCTTCCTTCAAAAGACGAATTGGTTAACTTTTCAAAATGGCTTGACGGACTTTCCAGGGCCCACAGCGTTAATGTCAGTTTCAGTTTCAACGGCGATGCCGTTCCCTCAACCGGCAGTAACGCCGGCTATATCAAATTCACGCTCAACATAAGCGGAGGATACGCCAACCTTGCCGACTTCGTCAGGGATGTCGAATTGAGGTCGGCGAAATATACCACGAGCTTCGACAGTTTTGATTTGAAACGGAACGACAATAGTTATACCTCTGTCATAAACGGGCGTGTTTTCTTCAGATAAAAACTAGTCACGATTCTCATAATAAAAATAATGAATAAATTCATTAAATATCAGTACGAATTGATTCTCGGCGTCATAGCCATTGTCTTGCTTGGTGCACTGATATGGATTTTCGTCTGGGGAATCGGTTTTCTGGCTGGAGATATCGGCCAAGCCATAACTTCAGGCAACGACAAAAAAACCGGCATGAACTTTGACTTGGAAGGCGCTAAGCAATTAAACTTAAAAGGTCTTGCTCAATAGGAATCTAGGCGCGGTTAGTATTGCCCCGTTACTCTTGGGCGTTTAGCTCAGTGGTAGAGCGTCACATTGACATTGTGAAGGCCGGAGGTTCGATACCTCCAACGCCCA
>CAYHXB010000020.1:0-12889 GCA_964360535.1 uncultured Candidatus Saccharibacteria bacterium | reverse complement strand
TTTTTGATCGCGACTAATTTGCCACTTTCATCCCAACGACGAAGCGTATTCAAAGAAACCCCTAGGTATTCAGCGGCTTGGCTGATTGTGAGCAATTCCTCTTCCATAGAGAGATGGTATCATAGTATCAAAATCTACACAAGTAGTATTTAAATCTACCCAAAAATATAGTAATCTACCCATTAAATGATGATAACTATGCATTAAAACCGGGTAACCGTGAAAAATTGCTTTAAAACACAGATTTTCACGGTTTTGATTACAACTCCACCGAAGGCCAGAAAGCCAAGAATATCCACTATGTTCTTCCCGACCAGCAAAAAACTATTCCTAACGGAGCGGAGAAGTTTTGGGTAAGGTAGAAATTTTGTTTCTAATTGGGGCGAATTTTTATACGAATACTCCCGGGCCAAAGATTTTATAATCCGCTGATTTGACCGTTTAATTCACGCTCAAGCGTGACCGGAAAATCTTTTATAATTCCCTGCTGATCAATTGGTAAAAATGTGCCAAGCTCGTTTTTAAAATTAATCTGCCTTGCCTCTGCAATAACGCTATCTTTAATCCCGGCAAGTTTTTTCTTCTGCTCCGAAGAAAGCATGCCCTTGCGCATCATGATATAGAGGTCATAAAAATCGCGTGGTTTCTTACGTTTCACGAGCGCGTCAAAAATTTTTTCCTCCACGATATCTACTTGTGGCAAATGTTTAATGTTGTAAGTGGGCACAAAATTATTTGCGATACTATCAACTTCCCCGGCAATAGCCCTTTTATCCCGTGATGATACATTTATTTCTACGCTAACCGGAGAATACTCAAACATTTTGAAAGTAGCAACACCGAAATATCCTCCTGTACCAGTAGGGCCGATTTTTTCTCCAAGTTCAACTTTTATACCAGTTTGTTCTATTTCCGATAAAACATGCACGAAAAGTTTCTCCACAAAAGATTTTACCTCATGGTCAGCGACATCAAAAATAGAAAAATCCAAATCTTCGGAAAAACGAGGGCTGCCATAGACAATACGAAGCGCCGTACCGCCTTTGAAAAGCAACTTTTCGGAATCGGGTAATTTATATAACTCTGTCAAAAAAATGTGTTGGAAATACTCTCGGATAATATTTGGAAATACTCCCATTTGACATTGCCTGCCTAATTTTTCGAGCGTTTCTATTGAAATCATCTTAATGTAGATCTAATTATACCTGTAAGTTTTTTATTACCAAATAACGAAGCGTATTTTACCGCCTTTGCAGGATTGATTTTTTCCTTATTAAATCGAGAAATTGGTTTTTGTTTATTTTTAAGACGTAAATAGTTAGTATCCACAAAAGCTTTTTCAGCATCAGCAATATTAAAACTTAGGCCTTTTTGTTTTTGAATTTCATAACCAGTATAAGCAGCTTTTTTTATTTTGCGGTAAGAGAAAATTTTTCCTAATGCTTCAAATCTGCGCGTGGCTTTAGTAGTTACCGAAGTAATCTCATAAACGGTCTCTGGAATAATTCCATGATAAGACAATGCAAATTCAAGAGAAATATAAGATGGGCTGTAAAGTTTATTGGCAACGTAAACATCTGGTGGCAAAGCGTCCGGAAAAACATAAAATCCCTGCTTAAGTTGTAAGATAAATCCTTGTTTTTTATACCTATGAAGCAAGGCAGAGGCGGCAACGGCAGACACACCAAAAAGCGAGCGGATATTGTTCCCGCTGAATATATATAGTTTTTTACTCTTTATTTTAGCAGCAAAACTTGTCTGATTCACTAATTTGACCATATTGTCAATTTACCAGAACGCTCTAAAAAGTCAATGAAATAGTGTGTATAACTGGCCTAGCCATTACCTTCAACAATTTTTATCTCTGCCTGCATAAAGGCCAAAAAGCGAAAAATATCCATTACGTATTGCCGGACCAGAAAAAAACTATCCCCGCCGGAGCGGATTCGACAAGCTCACCACAGGCGGAGACGTTCTGGGTGAGGTAGGGATAAAAATTAGTGGCGCCAATCGGGTTGCGTTTGAGAATCTTCTGGCATAAATTTATGGTTTATTTCTTACGCATTTCTCGAAATACTTCGTCAAATATTTCGTAATAATCGGCGTAGATATATTTCTGCCCATAAGTAGTATTACCAAGAGGCTCAAGAATTTTAAGTTCTTTAAGTCGTTCAATTACGTTGTACGCCCCCTGCGAACTAAAACTTGTCCATTTCGCTATTTCCGACACGCCTACAATCGGCTGACTGAAAAGTTTGCGAACTATTTCCAGTGTTGATGCAGCAGATTTTTTGCCGAGTTTTTGCATTTTGGCAAAATCGCGATCGCGCAAAGCAGTGATTTCTGTACATGCTTCAATAGAGGAGGAAGCGATTTCCGCCACACCTTCCAAAAAAAATCCGAGCCATCCATCAATGTCGGCATCTTCATCGTGGTAAGCCTGCAATTTTTGATAATAGAGCTTCTGATGTTTTTTGAAGTAACTTGAAAGATAGAGTACTGGTAACTCCAAAAGTTTTGCATGATGAATGTACATTGCGATGAGCATCCGTCCCGTGCGTCCATTTCCGTCGGTAAAGGGATGAATTGTTTCGAACTGCGCGTGGACAAGTCCAGCTTTTACCAACGAAGGGTATTCATCTTTTGCGTGGATGAATTTCTCCAAATCATCAAGTGATTTATGCATATCGCTCGGCGCAGGCGGCACAAAAGAAGCATCCATCGGAGTTTTTCCGCCAATCCAATTTTGTGAACGACGGAATTCGCCTGGGTAAGCATGCTGAGTCGAGCGCGCGCCAGTCATTAATTTTTCGTGTATTTCTTTTATAAGACGCAGAGAAATCGGCAATGTTTTTGTTCTTTCTATGCCGTAATTTACCGCTTCAACATAATGAGTGATGTCATCAACATCTGGATGCAAGCGTGATTTTTCTTCTGTTACGGGCGCAGCCACCGCATCCTGCAGCGTCGCCTTAGTGCCTTCTATCTGACTCGAATACGCGGCATCTTTTTTGACGAACATCAGCAAAAAAAAGTTCTTGTCGGGCAAAAGGCGTGTTATGCCATCTAACTTGCCGACCAACCTAATAGCTTCTTCGTGTTTCTTGTAAAGTCTTGAACTAATAGGAAAACCACCCTTTGGAGGAAAATCAAAGGGCGTAAAGGTTTTGAACCCCTCTTTTTGCGCAATATATCGGCCTATTTTCGGTTTGTTGATGTTGTCCATGTTAATATCAACATATTATGCTATTTTGTTGGTATTTGCAAATGAGATATCAACTTAAAATAGTTTGCTTTATTTACTCCGGTTCGTGATGGGTTATTTAGCATTTTCAACAATTTTTATCTCATCTGGGGGCACCTGCCCGCCCCTGGAGGGAGGCCGTAGGGGTTTTATATATGAATTACATTATCAATTTCTTTCATGATTCTCTCTGTTTCAACCAAGGCGACTATCATTTTTTGATAATGCTCAATATCTTCGTTGGTAAGCACGCGGCTCTTGCGGTCTTTGAGCCACTTTTGAGTAGGCTGATAGCCGCCAATGTAGAAGTTCCATGCGGATTCGGGAACGTCACCGAAACACTGATTTTTATTGATAAACACTTTGCCGTCTTTGTAAATAACTTTCTCAACGGTATTTGAGCCATCAATAGGGTAGGTAGTAATAAATTTATTTACTTTCGGCGCTTCGAGGAGGTGGAGCGAGCGCAATTCGGCGCCGAGCGCCACAAGTTTTTTGAAACTTTTCTCATCTTTTGGATATGGCACGCGCGGAAAATCAATTTTTAGAAATTCCTTATATTTTTCGCGATAGCTCGGCGAGTGCAAAACCGCATAGATATAATCAAAAATATCTTCAGGTATGCTCTTGCCGACAATTTTTTCTATCGCCACGACAATTTCTTTTTTAAGATTAGGCATCCTTGTGCCATCGTCAGAGTATAGATAAAGAGGGAAAACGTAATCTGTGCCCTGAACGCCGGGTGGCGAATATACTCTCATATCCACGATCATGCTTGAGATAAAACAAGGGGCGGAAGAAAAATCTTGTCCTCTTTTAGTCACAAGTCCAACATTTTTTCCTAACAAAAAGTTCTTCATCAGCTTATTTCTCGAATCACCCCTCGGAATAATCTCTCGTATTTGATCAAGTGGATAATAAGTATATCGCGTATCAAAAGGACGATATTGAACCGGCTCTATATTTTCAAAATCCCCACCAATAAAGAAGCTTTTCTTTTCCTCTAACTTCCAATCCGAAGTATCATTAAAATCATATTTAGTATGGAGAGAATTAGCGTCAAGAGTATTAATGTCTTTGAGTAAATCCTCAACACTTTTTTTGTTAAAATGGTTTTTTACAAGTAAATTATCTTTTCTGAATTTAATGCCGCTCCCAGAATTAACAAATAAATCACTTAGTTTAAAACCTTTATCGTATTCATTTTCTCCCTCAAAATCCTTTGGCACGAAAAAATAATGCGGTTCGGAGTAATCGAGTATTCTCCACTTAACGGTTGATATGTCGCCCTCATTAAGCGCCTTGAATTTGTCCTCCCGTTTCCCGTAAAGTTCGGCATAGTGAACCACTCCGAGTTTTTGCTTTTTGCCTGGCATACGAACATAAATAGAAATGGCCACTCCCTGCTGAATATCAAAGACGTTTTCGTCTTTTCCGCCGCCGGACGCCGGTTCTCCTCTGCGACTGCTGCCGTGAAGGTCGAGAACGTAAATATCATTGAAGGTTTCCAACAAATGTTTTCTCATAACGCGGTGGATAATGCCATCCATGAACGAATTGTTCGTAATCATGGCTACAATACCGCTCCCGTTTTTCTCTATAAAGTGTTCGGCAAAGCGAAGAAATTTTACATAATCATCAGAAAGGGCGTTCATGTTTTGCTCCTTTAGCCCTTTTTTATAAACCTCAACTAATTCTTGAATCCATTTGCCTTTATTTTGCGAACTAATGCTGTATGGCGGATTTCCGACGACAACCATTATCGGCATTTTGTTTTTTATGATTGAAGCTTCTTTGGATTCCTCGGCGATACTTTGAGCAAAACCAAAACCCGTGAACAGGCCGCTTTGGGTGGCGCTTTCTTCAAGAGAGTTAGTAAGATAAATGCCGAGGCGGCGGTGAAAACTCCAGAAACCAGTTTCTTTAAAAGCCATGCTTAACTTCAGGTGGGCTATTGTATACGGCGCCATCATGATTTCAAAACCATGAATACGCGGGAGTAAATCGTGATGCACGTACGTCGGCCAGCGCCCTTTTTGGCCGCTCCCCAACAACCGTTCATAGATAGAACGAATTACGGCACTGATGAACGTTCCTGTTCCAACAGCTGGGTCGAGAATCTGAACCCGATGCATGCCAGTTTTTGTTTTTGAGGTATCAGCTAAACCATCTGTAAGACCAAACTCTTTTTCGAGCAGATAATCAACCGAACGCACTATAAATCGCACAACGGGCAATGGCGTATAATAGGCACCCATTTTTTTGCGCAAAGCCGGATCATACTCTTGCAAAAAATCTTCATAAAAATGGATAACTGGGTCAGGACCGGTTTGTTTATCGCCAAAGAGATCTGTTTTGAAGTATTGGCGCATTAGGGATTGCACGTCGCTCATTTGAAATACTTCGCAAAGTTCGTTCACGATATAGCTTAACCGCGTGTCAAAATCAGGACCAATAATATGGTCAAAAAAATGACGAAGAAATGGATTGGACGCAGGAATGAGATCGCGCGCTTTTTTGCGAGTGAATGTTTCCCGTGATTCATCATTGTGTCGCGCAACGAAAAGACCGTAAACGAGCGTTTGCGCATACATATCCGCAAAGGCATCCGTTGTAAGATCGTGAACGAGCAATTTTTTTATCGCTTCATATATACGAAGTATCTCGGCGTTTTTTTCTGAATCGTTAGCAAGATATATCCTCACATTATCGCGAATTCTTCGTGCTTTTCCTCCCATTATCTCCGCCAACCGCGCGGCACTTTTTATATTCTCCGGCTCTCCCTCAAGAAAATCAGCAATGGTTGCGATGAGTGATTGAAAAGAGTCCGCGTGCGAGATGATGCTATTACTTTTGAGTTCGCCGATAACAATTGGCTCGCCATACCGCATACCGTTTCTGAAAAAGCGGAATTCAAGATAGTTTGTAAGAATCAGATTTGAATAGCCAAGATAGCGTTCAATTTGTTCGGTTTTTTCGGTTTTATCCAATTTTTCCGTGATATCTTTTGTCTCGGCATACCCTGCAGTAAAAAGACCCCTCATAAAAATGAAATCTGGCGCGCCGTGTTCAGAGCGCTTAGGGTCGTTCACTGGCTGAAGCTTCGGAGTAATTGCCTTAAAAAACGCTTCAAGCGCCGGGCGGTAAGCGTGTTCTCCTGCCCGACCTGTCTCGTAGATCTTTTGTAACTCGGTAATGTATTTTTCCGCAGCAGATAAATCCATATTTTGTTGACTCTCATTGATTTAACCACCTTTTTGGCTCATCCGCAAAAAACCTAATCAGGAGATAGAAAATTGACCGCTAAAGTGTCCTGTGGACAACTTTTTAGCGAATATGATATACTATCGGCGTAGGCGAAAGTCTACTAGTCACGCGGTCCCGCCAAAAGCGGGATTTTCGCTTTTTATATAGTTCCTTTTGCCGGTATAAAACTTACCAAAATCGATATACTTGTGCTTAATCTTGTGCAATTCATCAGCAACCATTCCTCTTACTCCTACAATTCCGATTTTCTTTCCTTTCACCTTCAAACGTTCCAATGGCGCACACATATCAGAATCACCAGAGAAAAGCATGATCGCTGTTATTTTATCTACGTCGTCCAACATGTCCATCGTCATCTCAACATCAAAATTACACTTCGGCTCTTCTATCACTATTCCAGATTTTTGCAGTTCGTCTATTAATTCTTGAATTTTCTTTTTAACTCCACCGTCAAATAAAGTGATGGTCTTACGTTGGAAAAATAAACCTTCGTTAATATCTTTTTTAATAAATTTCATTTCTTTGGGCGGATTTGGCCTCAAATTTGCGCCAGCTTTTCTGATTCGGCTTAGAAAAGCTTCGGAGTTTTTTCTATCTCGCGGGTTGAGTCCATAGTAAACTTTTACTTCTTTGACATTGGGGAGTGTGGAAAGTTGTCCAATAACGTCTTCCATTCTGAATTTCCAGCCTAAAACATCCTGCCAATGGAACATATTTGTTAAATCTAAATATGCGAATATGGCCGTTTCTTTATTAATCCAGTCGAGGTAGTCGCTCCTAACAATAAATTTATTTTTAATATCTTGAGGAAAATCCATGGTTTTATTTTAATACATTCCAATTTACATAAATTCTACCCCCTTCCCCATGCTTCGCCAAGACTACGCAGGGCAAGCCCCTACTTTGCCAAGCTCAGTATTTTCTACGTTCGCCGTGGTCGGCTCAGTATTTCACATTCATCCTGCTGGATTCAGTATCTCGTCGCCTTTTCTCCTCGACCTCACCTAATCTTCATTCGTCGACAAAACCCTGCCGATTTTCCTCGCGCAAGCATTCGGATTTTCTATGATATCCCGTTCCTTGAGGCGGATGACGCGCCAGCCGGCGCGGCGGAGGTATGAGTCCTTGATTTTGTCTTTTGATTTCTGCAACTTGCCAGTATGGGCCTTCCGATTGTCACATTCAATCGCCAAACGGCCGTTCTTGGAGAAAATCGCAAGGTCAATGCGAAAACGCTTGCTTTTTATTGAAACCGGAAATTGCGGCAGATATTTGACGCTGAGCCGTTTCAGGAGGTTTTCCACTATCTGTTCTGTTTTCGGAACGCCGTAAAGCTCCAGAATGTCGCGGGAAGAAAGCAGCTTTTTCATGGTCGTAAAGCCGAAAGAAACGCGGCGCGGGATGATATTTTTAATCGCTCGCGGCAGTTTTTCGATTTTCGCGAACTTTATTTTTAGATAATCGTCGTGCGCACGCGGATGATTCGCCTCCTTGGGAAAAAGTTCAATTCTTTGATGAACGCTTTTACTTGAAACTTTGGCGTAATACTCGATACGCTTGCCTCTTTTGCCGAAAATCGCCGGCTGGTAAAAAGCGGTATATCCGAACGCGCGCTTCGGCAGAAATTCGAGAGGGATTCTATACCAGCGCTCCTTAAAAAGGATATGCCGGTCGTTTTTGCTCTTCAAAACACCGATTAGAACGGTTTTTCCTTTTGGGATGTTTTTCGGCAATTGATTGCTCTAATTATATCATTCCCTGAATATCTCCAACGCCCTCGCTCATTTCCCTCCTATCTCTTTTCCCTTATATCTCTTATGCTCCCGCTATTCTCATATCAACTCTCCCCCTTCCTCCACCTTCACCCCCACAGCTCCTCATAGGCTAATTCGTGCGAATTAGCCTATGAGGAGCGAGGAAAGAGGAAATACGAATTATTTGTCAAAAACAAGAGAATTAGTAAAAGCTAGTGAAAGATGATTAAAGCTGGTAAAAACTAAATCAAAGCTAATCAAAATTGGTAAAAACCAATCAAAGAGAGTTGATAATCGCGCGGGTAACGGAATTTTGAGGCGGGACCAGCCGATAATAGACCTGCGAACTGCGTTGCTCCCGCTCCAGTATCTCTGCCGCCGTAAGCACGGCGAGATGACGCGAGGTGGACCTGAAAGAAAGATTAATTTCGCCGGCTATATCTCCAACTGCCGCTTCGCCTCGTTTCAGATATTTCACAATTGCCAGACGCCGCCGGTTGGCGAACGCCTTGAGCATTTTTTCAGCGCTTTTCATAATTTTTTACTTTATTTTTATATTCCAATTATACACCACCCGCGCCCCATCGGCTAATTCGTACGAATTAGCCGATAGTAAGAAGTAAAATACGCCGCAAAGACGAATTTTGAGAATTATAGCTAGACGCTTGTTATTTCAACTTCTGTAAATTCCTGGCGGTGTCCTTTCTTTTTGCGGTAGCGGGTCTTTGAATGATAGCGGAAAACTATCTTTTTCCTTTCTCTTGCCTGTTTTACGATCTTAGTGGAAACCTTTTCGCCGTCAACGAACGGGGTTCCGACAGCCACTTTTTCGCCATCTGCCGTCAAAAGCACTTTGTCAAAAACCAAAGAATCCCCAGCCGCTCCGGCGAGTTTTTCAACTTTTAACTTTTGTCCGACGGAAACTTTGTACTGTTTTCCTCCGGTTTCTATTACAGCGATTTTCATAATGTTTATAAATTAATCGGCATATATCAGCCATATCAGTATTAATCAGCGGCAGATGTCTTGATCATGCTGGTAAACGCCGATTTATGCCGATACCTGCTGATTTATGCAGATACTTTTAGTTGACTGATATGATAGCCGAGAAGCCTATAAAAATCAAGATGGCCAGGAATAATCCGGCTGCGGCCGTAAGCTTGCCCAAAAACTGGTCTCTTTCGTCCAGTTCCAAACTAAGCAGGAAATCAAATATGAGTGAAACTATGCCGAAAACAGCGACCGCGGCAAGGTCCTTCAGTCCGCCTATCTGGTTTATGCCAAGCGCGTTATTGAAATGGACGATTAACGGCTCGGGAATGCCACGGAGCACGAAATACGCCTTAAGCCATCCCCCGATTATCAAAAAGAATCCCAAAAGGAACGTTAAACTGACTATTCTGTGCTTCAAGAGTTTTTGCATGTTATACATTTTCCTTATACCCCTTATTCGCGCGAATAAGGGGTATAAGGAGCGATGGGTTTTATTTCATTTTTATTTTCTCAATATCGCCGCGGCAACGTCCGGATCAACAACGTTTATATCAACCCCCGTCCCGAGCTCGAATCCGGCCAGCGTAGAGATCTTGGGAAGAATCTCTATGTGCCAGTGATAATGATTATAGCTCGCTTGGTTTCTAAACGGCGCCGTGTGTATGAAAAAGTTGAAATCCGGGTCACGCAGATTTTTTTCAATTTTCAGCAAAACTGCCTGCAGGGCGGAAACAACGCTTTTCATTTCAGAATCCGATGTTTTCTCAAAATAAGGCCTGTGCTTTTTCGGGAAAATCTTTACCTGAAACGGCTCCATTGAGGCGAACGGCGCGATTGCCAAAGCTCCGGAGTTTTCATAAATTATCCTTTTTTTGTCTTTCTTCTCAAACGCCGACATTTCGCAATGCACGCACCGGCGATGTTTCTTGAAATACGCCGCCGAACCGGCAAGAGAACGGCTGACGTGCGGCGGAATTATCGGCAATGTCAGCATCTGGAAATGCGGATGATAAAGCGAAGCGCCGGCGCTCTGTCCCCAGTTCGCGAACGCGAGGGTATAAATATGGCATTTGTCTTTTTGGAGTTCGCGATAACGTCCGCCCAAAAGCTTGAAAACTTCGTATCCTTCTTTGGCGCTCAAATGCGCGATATTTTTGGAATGGTTTCTTGTTATTGCCAGTTCGTGATGCCCCACTCCGTCCATCCTTTCATACGGTCCGGTTTTAAACGGAAACGCGCAGTCGTTCTCGTGGCGCAAAGCGGGATATTTATTGGGAATGATTGCTACTTTCCAATTCTTTTCGTTGGGCTGAATCTCAACCGGCGGCCAGTTTCCCGATTTTTTCAGGTCCTCAAAAGGACAATCTTTGATTGGCGTCGGTTTGCGTTTTTCAGTTTTTTTCTTAATAAGATCGTGCGGGCGCTTGGCTCTTTCAGTTGAAAGAATTATCCAGTCGCCGCAGACCAAATCTTGCCTGAGTTCGCTCATAGTAAAGTTTGTAAAGTCATAAAGTTTATAAAGTTATAAAGTTTTTATGAGGCCGGAAATAAGTCGGGAAATTTCTAGGGTTGAATTATGCATTTCATCAAACTCCTTTTTTGAAATATAGCTCAATTCGTGAGCAACGTAAAGCATTGACCTGAATTCCGCACATGAACCCTTTGCTATGAATAGAAAATATTTGAATTCTTTATTGCTGCTCCTTTCAAATCCTTCTGCAATATTATTCATTATGGAAATCGCGGCCCTTTGAATCTGGTCTCTAAATGAATAATCTCTATTCTTGCTAAAATTCTTATATGTCCTTATGGAAAGCTCCTTAGCCTTCTGCCAAGAAATTATATCTTCAAATTTATCTATTTTCATGCTTTTACTTTAAAAACTTTCAACTTTATAAACCTTAAACTACTTCTGCATTGTAACAATTTTCACAGTAAACGATTTCCGGCCGTTCCGGAGCGTATGGAGTTTCGAATTCGTTCTGGCAATGCGCTTCGCCATGATTATGTTCGGACTGGTTATTGTAAACATCATTTTCGGATTTCGCTCCGCTGCATTGACATTTTCTGGACCACAACTTGAAAGGGTTGCGTTTTGCCAACCTCTCGTAGTGGCGGCAATTGGAACACAGCCGTGGCAAAGCCAGATTAAAACGGCTGTAGAATTTAAGTTCTTCCGGAACTATCTTAAAGGCAGTTGTACATTGATGGGTGCATTCACCGTTATGCAAGCAGCCTATTACCTGCTTCAGGATATCGTCTTTAACATCTTTTATATGATCTGGCAGATCATCGGGCCGTAAAGTGATATCATATTTTTTTTCCTCCTGGTTGCGCCACAATAATCCCTTTTCCAATATCTTTTCTTTCGTAAGCGGGAAATACTCCTGGGCAATTGTTTCGTTATATGCAAACGGAGAAATTTCTGCCGGGAAAAACTCTCCGTATTCATATTTCCTGCCGGCGGAATCAATGTACGGCATTTCTTTCATATGCCGTATTATCTGCGGAACAAGTTTTTCGTATTCTTCTTTGGAATACTGTTTGTTAAGAATGCAGTATTCTTTGCTGCGCAAACCTACGCAACCGAAAAGATTGGACGAATTCTGGCAGTTATAAACATATGAAACATCACGGCAATTATGGACAATGACCGTAAACTTGTAATTGAATCCGTTTATCCCAGAATCAACTCCTTCGTAAAGCAATTCTCCCACCGCTCCGAATCCGTAGCCGTCGTAAGAATCTTTCAGGTTCGCCGCGTGAATGGCGTACTTGGAATCTTCGGTGCCGCCATATCCATCGAAGCAGTTTTTGCAATTTTTGGCGTTCATCACAGCGTCTCCGGTTGTGTTGACGGACTTCCAGATAGATGCGTAGCGGCGCGGATACCGCTTTATGAAATCTTCGTATTCCTGTTTCAGTTTGGAAATGGATTTGTAGCTGCCGAAATCATATTCCGCAGCGCGCTTTTCGTATTCTTCTTTTGAGTAAGGTATGTTCCATATATGGAACGATTTGCTGCGCATGTTTATACAAAACAAACAATCACTCATATTCCTGCAATAGCGCAAAAACGACGAATTCATAGAATCATCATTGTCGAAGGAAAAGAAAACTTTATTCGTACCCGCGCAGAACGAATCGTCGTAACAATTTTCCACATGGTCGGCTATGTAAAGATCCATTGAATCTTTCCCGCTGATGCATCCGCTGGAGTAATAAAGGTTTTCGTTCGTAAGCGAAGCGAACACCAGATAGCAGTTTTTGCAATCGGCGTTATGGTTTCCGTAATCGCTGTTTACGACATTCGTATTGGCAAGATTCGGAAGCGGCGCGCGCGCAATAAGTTCCTTGAATTGCAGAAAAAACGGCTTGGAAAAATCGTATTCCCTGCCGGAATCAAGCTGGTCCCACTTATCGCCCCACCAGTAGTCGCGGTCATAAATAACGGCATTGCTATCCGGAGAAAACATTGTCAGAAAATCCTTTCCGGTTGCCGCGCACTTGCCTTTATAAAGAGTCCTTTCGTTGCGCCAATTCAAGCGCCTTGGTATGCGGCAATCCGGGCACCAAGTCGGCGGCGGAACGTCTATTTTTTTATAGAAATTAAAATCTTCCGGTTCTATCG
>CAYHXB010000019.1:6210-12906 GCA_964360535.1 uncultured Candidatus Saccharibacteria bacterium | reverse complement strand
GCAGAACGAAATGAAAGAATGGATAACGAATGATTTGGGAATCAATCCGAAAAAAGTCCACGAAGTGGAAATTTCGAAAGAAGACCGCGCGCATTATTCTAAGAGAACGATTGATTTTGAATACGATTATCCGTTTGGGCAGAAAGAACTCTACGGCCTTGCTTACCGCACAGATTTTGATTTGAAGAACCACGAAAAAATATCCGGACAGAATTTGAAGTACCGCGACCCGGAAACGGGAGAAGAATTTTTACCACACGTTATTGAACCGACTTTCGGTTTGGATCGCTCGGTTCTTGCTACGTTACTTGATGCATATCACGAAGATGAAGATAGGGTAGTTTTAAAACTTCCGCCGAAACTCGCTCCTTATAAAGTTGCCGTATTTCCGCTCCTTGCAAATAAACCCGAACTTACAAAGCTCGCAGAAAAAATTTGCGGAGATTTGCGGAAACATTTTACAGTCGCTTGGGACGACCGCGGCAACATCGGCAAGAGATATTATTCGCAGGATGAAATCGGCACGCCGTTCTGCATCACCGTTGATTTTGACAGTTTGAAAAAAGACGATGTAACCGTCCGCGACCGCGATACGGCCAAACAGAAACGCGTCAAAATAAAAGAACTGGAAAATTATCTCCATGGCAAAATTTATAGTTAAAGGCGGCAAACCGCTTAAGGGAGAAATATCTTTGAGTGGAGCGAAGAACGCGGCCACCAAAATGATGGTGGCTTCGCTTTTGACCGACCAGCCGTGCGTTTTTGAGAATTTTCCGAATATCGGCGACACCGAAATAACGGGGGAACTTTGCCGCGAAATAGGAAGTGAAATAGAAATTTCCGGTTCCAAGCTCACAATACAGACGGCCGAAATAAAGCAGAACAAAGCTTTTCATTTGAGCCGCAGGAACCGCATTCCGATTCTCGCACTTGGGCCGCTGCTCGCCAGGGCCGGCGAAGCCGAAGTTCCGATTCTCGGAGGGGACAAGCTCGGGCCTCGACCGGTAAACCTACATATAAAAGCACTAGAATCTCTCGGCGCAAAAATTGAAATAAGTTCGGAGAGCTATCGGGCCACCGCGCCGAACGGACTTCATGGCGCAGAAATAAAATTCGAATTTCCGAGTGTCGGCGCAACCGAGAACACAATGCTCGCCGCCGTAATGGCCAAGGGAAAAACGATTCTCCGCAACGCGGCGCTTGAACCCGAAATAATGGACTTGGTAAAAATGCTCCAGAAAATGGGAGCCATAATTGAGCTTGGCGCAAACCGCGATTTTTATATAGAAGGAGTGCCGAAGCTCCGCGGCGTTTCACATCGCATTCTGCCAGACAGGAACGAAGCGGTTTCTTTCGCGTGTCTGGCAATCGCAACGAACGGGAAGATATTGGTCCGCGAAGCGGTCCAGGACCATCTGATAACTTTCCTGAATGTCGTCCGTCGGCTCGGCGCCGAATACGAAGTTGTTCCGGAGGGAATCCGTTTCTGGCGCGCGAATTCGCTAAAACCGCTGCGGATTGAAACCGCCGTCCATCCTGGCTTTATGACCGACTGGCAGCAGCCGTTGTCGCTCGTTCTGACGCAGGCGGATGGAGTCTCCGAAATCCATGAAACGATTTACGAGGACCGTTTCGGATACGCCAAAGATTTAATTTCTCTTGGAGCGAAAATTGAAGTTTCAACGGAATGCCCCGCCGATTCCAGATGCCATTTCAACGGAAAAAATTTCTATCACTCGGCGAAAATTTATGGGCCGACAAAACTTCATGGAGGGAAAACAACTGTCCGCGACCTTCGTTCCGGAATCGTAAATCTTATCGCGTCTCTGACCGCCGAAGGTGAATCAGAAATAGACGGCATTGAAGAGATAGACAGAGGATACAAAAAAATAGACGAGCGGCTGAAGAAGCTTGGAGCAGAAATAGTACGGGTTGAATAGTGAATAAAGAATTATGAATTATGGACGATAGAATACAGATATATTTTCAGGTGCTGTGCTATAGCACAGCACTTTGAACGATGAACAGTGTTGTCCGGGCATTTTTCTATTAAAATCCTCATAAAGCAATTATTGATAAATAAATAAACATAGAGTTATACTACTGGATATGTTCACGCGAAAAATAGGAATTGATTTGGGCACGGCTAACACGGTTGTTTTCGTACCAGGAAAAGGGTTCATCATAAACGAGCCGACCATTGTCGCGCTACGGAAGCCGGACAATTCCGTTTTAGCCGTCGGCGTCGAGGCGAAGGAAATGATAGGCCGAACGCCTGAGGAAATCGTTGCCTATCGTCCGCTTAAAGACGGCGTCATCGCCGACTACTACATAACCAGAGCGCTCCTGACTTATTTCATTTCAAAAGCCGTCGGGCGTTTTAATTTCTTCAAGCCCGACGTAATAATTTCAGTTCCGGCTGGGGTAACGCAGACGGAACGGCGCGCGGTCATCAACGCCGCCAAGGAAGCCGGCGCCAGAAACGCTTTCATCGTCCGCGAGCCGGTGCTGGCCGCGCTCGGAGCTGGAATACCGATTAACGCGCGCAGCGGGCACATGATAATCAACATGGGCGGAGGGACTTCCGAAGTCGCCGTCATCGCTCTCGGCAATATTGTTTCTTGGACGAGTTTGCGCGTGGCCGGCAACAAATTCGACCAGGCCGTTTCCGACTACGTAAAGAAAAAATATTCCATCGCCATAGGCGAACAGACAGCCGAGCAGATAAAAATAGAAATAGGTTCAGCGCTTCCTTCCAAAGACAGGATGGAGTACCAGTTTCGCGGAAGAAATCTGGTCACCGGTTTGCCTAGGGACATGGTCATCAACAGCAACGAAATATCCGAAGCGCTCAATTCTCATCTGATGGATATAGCGGCTTCGGTTCAGAATGTTTTCAACGTTACGCCTCCGGAACTGGTGGCAGACATAATGGAGAAAGGAATAATACTTTCCGGTGGCAGTTCGCAGCTTCACTACTTGCCGGAGTTCTTTGAAAGATTTTTGGGCGTTTCGACCTACGTCGCAGAAGACCCGCTTTTCTGTGTAGCCAAAGGCACCGGGCTTATTCTCGACCACCTGGACAAATATAAGCAGACATTGCTGAATAAAAGATGAATCAGCGAATAACGAATTTATTTCGAATTTACGAATTCGTTTATTCGTAAGATATTCGTTATTCGTTGATATAAAATTTCATGTTACTCGGCCACGAAAAACTTATCGGAGATTTCAAGAAGCTCGCTGCGAATAACGGTTTGTCCGGCAGTTATCTTTTTTTTGGCCAGCCCCGCGTCGGCAAAAAACTGTTCGCCAGTTGCCTGGCCAATTTTCTGGAAAAAGGGGAGTTTGAGGAACCAAAAATTCTGTCCGATTTTTTATCGGTGGAGCCGGATATCCAGGGGACTATCGGCATAAAACAATCACGCGACATAAAGAATTTTTTGTGGCGGAAGCCAGTTGCCAGCCCGCGCCGCACGGCAGTCATAAACGATTCCGAAGCGATGACGGCTGAAGCGCAGAACGCAATTTTGAAAATAGCCGAAGAGCCGCCTGAATCCTCGCTTTTAATAATCATTTCCCGCGATTCGGAACACCTTTGGCCGACGCTTCGGTCGCGCCTTCAGAAAGTTTATTTTGCTTCCGTGCCGGTTCCGGCAATAGAAAAATGGCTTTTGAAAACGGCAAAATGTGGAGCCGAAGAAGCGAAAAATTTTTCCAAGGCCTCTTACGGGCAGCCAGGTCTGGCTTGGGCGATGGCTTCCGACAAGGAATTCGCGGCTTTACTAGGGCAGGCCGAAAAGTTTCTGAAATCAGGATTTTGGGACAGGCGGAACATAATCAAATCGATGATGGATGACGAAAAATTCAACATATCAAAATTTCTGGAGATTGTCATGATAATTCTTTCGAAAAGCGCCGCCAAAGATTCCGGACTGTGGCATAAGGTTTCGGCTTTGCGCCGCGACAGCGAATCATATAATATAAATCCCCGTCTCCAACTCGAGAGTTTACTGGGCGGTTCATAAATAATGAATCCCGTTAGAGACAACCGAGTTTTAAAATAATACTTATCGTGCAATCATAATAAAGTCGTTAAATAACGTTAAATCTATAAAATAACGGATGTGCTTTACAAAGCACACCCTGTCTCTAACTGGATGAATCAGCAATTGGAAAAAAATTTAAAGGAATTGGAAACTTCGTTTAATGGCATAGTGGCTTCGCTTAAGGAAGAAATCCAGAGCGTTCGCAGCAACAGGCCATCTGTTGAGATTTTGGAAAACGTCAAAGTGAACTGCTACGGCCAGATGATGAGCGTTAACCAACTCGGTTCTTTGAGTTTGCGGCCGCCGCGCGAAATAGAGATACAGGTTTGGGACAAAAATACGGCGCAGGCGGTAATCAAAGCCATTGAAGATGCAAAAATAGGAATGGGCGTTTCAAGTGACGGCAACATCATCCGCGCTTCTTTGCCGGTTTTGACAGATGAGCGCCGCAAAGAACTTATAAAGCTTGCCAGCAAGATATCCGAAACTTCCAAGATCCGCCTGCGGAATTTGCGCGACGACTCCATCAAAAAATTTAAAGCAGCCGAAGAAAAAGGCGAGATAACAGAGGATGAATTTTTCCAGGCCAAAGGAAAAATCCAGAAGTTCATCGACATGGCAAACAGGGAAACGGAATCGACACTTGAGAGCAAAACAAAAGAAATAGAAGAATGATTACGGCTTTGATAGTAATAATCGGTTTAGCTGTTCTGATTCTTGGCCACGAAGCCGGGCATTTTTTGTCGGCGAAATTTTTCGGGATGAAAGTGGATGAATTCGGCTTCGGATTCCCGCCGAGGATAAAAGCAATCCGCAGGGGCGAAACTGAATACAGCTTCAACTGGCTGCCATTCGGCGGGTTCGTGAAAATTTCCGGCGAAGAAGAGCAGATAACCAATCCGGAAAAACTGGAATCACTGCCGCCGGCGGAAAAAAAACGATACTTCCTCTTTCAGCCCGCCTGGAAACGCCTTATTGTCATCGCGAGCGGCGTTTTCGTAAATTTCATAATCGGCTGGCTCATGATTTCTTTCGTTTTTATGGCGGGAACACCAAGTCTTCTTTTGATAAGCGAAGTCCAGCCAGGTTCTCCGGCGCAAAAAGCCGGGATTATGGCGGGGGATATAATAAAAAATTATTCTTCGTCGAAAGATTTCATCGGATTCATCAATGCCCGCCGTGGCGAGCCGGTAACTTTAGACATAATTCGCGGGAACAAAGGCCTTAGCATTACGGCAATTCCCAGAATTTCAAATGCCGAGAACGAAGGGGCGCTTGGCGTTGTTTTTTCGGAAAGCGGAATGAAACGCCAGGGATTTTTCAGCGCGCTGGCAGGCGGATTCAAGGAATCTCTTTTCATCAGCGGCGCCACATTTTCGGCTTTTTACGAATTGGCGAAGAATCTAATACTACATGGTTCGCTTTTGGCCGGAGTAGTCGGGCCTGTCGGAATTTTTTCTGTAGCCGAGCAAACCGGGCAGATCGGCCTTATTTATCTCGCGCAGTTAATCGGCATGATTTCGCTTAATCTGGCGGTCATAAACCTGATTCCTTTTCCAGCTCTCGACGGCGGACGCATTTTCCTGATAATCGTGGAAAAAATAAAAGGTTCGCCTGTTTCCATTAAAACCCAGTCAATGATAAACGGGGCCGGATTCGCCTTCCTTCTTTTTTTGATGGCGATAATCACCGTCAGAGACGTCGCTAATTTGTTTTAATCGGAAATTTCTACTACCTGGTATGACCGAATTCGAATCGTCTGCCTCTGAAAACTCAGAACCGGAAATAATTTACGAGGACAAGAATTTTCTCGGAATTTCCAAACCAGCGGGATTGCTGGTACATTCCATTAACGAAAAAATAAGGAGTGAGCCGACGCTGGCCAGCTGGCTCGTCCAGAGATACCCGGAAGTAAAAAAAGTGGGTGATAACCCGGAAATAAGGCCTGGGATAGTGCACCGGCTGGACAGAGAAACTTCCGGCGTAATGCTCATTCCGAGGACGCAGGAATATTTCGAATATTTCAAAAATCTTTTCAAAACAAGGCAGATTAAAAAAATATATCTCGCCCTGGTGTCGGGGGAGCCAAAAACGAAAGAGGGTGTCATCGACAAACCCATAGGAATAAAAAACGGTTCAATTAAAAGAAGTGTTCATTCCGAAAAAATGAAAAAAAACGCTGTTACAAGATATAAAGTAAAAAAAACTTTTATTCACGGCGGCTTGCCTTATTCATTGCTTGAAGTTGAGCCGGAAACAGGCAGGACCCACCAAATAAGGGTGCATCTTGCGTCAATAGGGCACCCAATAGCAGGGGATAAGCTTTATGGCGGCAAGGGTTGGGCAAATTTAGGCGGCAATTTGATGCTCCACGCTTACTCCATAGAGTTTTCATTGCCTGCGCAGGCAGGCAGGCCTAACGGCAGACGGTTCAAACTTGAGGCCGAGCCCAGGCCGTCTTTCAGCAGTTTTTAGGCACGAAATAGTTATGCACAACAATATAATTATAAATTTGCTATAATTCTATCTAAATATAAGGTTTGATGTGAAGTTCAGCCAAAAGTCACAAAATAAATAAATAATCCCATGCAAAAGAAAGGTTTTACCTTAATAGAACTTCTGGTCGTCATAGCGATTCTTGCCATAT
>CAYHXB010000019.1:0-6110 GCA_964360535.1 uncultured Candidatus Saccharibacteria bacterium | reverse complement strand
AGATTAACTCCGATATGGAAAGCACAAGATACGCGGCCAGCGGAACGAGCGACGTAGAATCAACCGATGGCGGAACGAACACTGCAGTTTACGAAGTAGGAACAAGTTTGAGTTTGTAAAATTAAAAAATCACAACTAAATGCAGAAAAATAGTTCGACCCATTCAACAGGTTCAACGAACTCAGGGCAGGCGCGGCTCACCACAAAAGGTTTCACTTTGATAGAACTTCTGGTAGTCGTTGCCATTTTAGCAATACTGTCAGTTGTAGTTATTCTGACGCTTAACCCTGCCCAGATGCTCAAGCAGGCAAGGGACTCGCAACGACTCTCCGACATGGCCACGCTCAAGAGCGCCATATCGCTTTACCTTCAGGATGTCAGTACGCTGTCAATCGGTAGTTCGGCTACCTGTTATGGCTCTGCGCCCGCTACGCCTGCCGGCGTCGGTTGCGGTTCAAGAATGTCTGCAAGTGATGCGACTGTTACCACGACAACCGCGGCCAGCTCCACGTCAGTCGGCGGCGCCGCTGGAAACGGCTGGATACCGATAAACTTCACCGCCATCAGCTCTGGAGCTCCGATTGGCTCTTTGCCTATCGACCCCGTCAACAACGCCGTCTATTTTTACAGCTACGCCACCAACGCTTCGCCAAACTACCAGTTTGAGATTAACTCCGATATGGAAAGCACCAGGTACGCGGCAAGCGGAACAAACGACATTGAATCAACCGACGGCGGCTCGAATACCGCGGCCTACGAAGTTGGAACAAGTTTGAGTTTGTAAAATACAAGATGTCGTTTGCTGATAAATTCAGCATAGCGGTTTTAATTTTGTCTTTTTTGGGACAACTTTTTAATCGCCAGCTTTTCGCGAAGCACGTAAAATCCATTTTTTTCTTTGTTATTTCGGTCTTATTCGGCTCCTCTTTTTATTACGCGTTTCTTCTTTATAAGTCCTGGAAAACCAATCCGCTTTCTGTTCTTCTTTTGCCACCCCACAGGGATTGGTCATATTTCGTTTATTACGCCGGGTCGCGGATTTTTGCGCCGTTTATCGTAGCGCTTGTTTTCGCGCTGATTTTTAAGTTTGTCTCGGAATTTTTAAACCGCCGGTTCAATGAGCGCTTTTTGGAAACCGAAGAAAGCTGGCTCTTCGCGCTCGGTATTTTCGGAACCGGCTACCCGGGATTTATTTTTTACGCGCCGCTGATGCTGGTTACCGGTTTGCTACTCTCGTTTTTTTATGCCGCTGCCGGGAAGGGGAGAGCGCCGTTTTTTTATCTTTGGCTGCCGGTAGCCATTTTTGCTATACTTCTAAAAAGCCAGATTCCGCAATCGGCTTTGAATTTTTTAATTATTTAAACTTTTATGCGTCTTCCAGTATCAATCACCCAGCTTAAAAACAAGCTTGTTCAGGAAAATCTCATTTCTCCGGAAAAGTTCGACGCATTCGCCGAGGAAGCAGAACGAAAAAACGAGAATCTCATAGATAAGCTTATTTCCGAAAAAATAGTCGAACGCAATTTTCTTAATGAGTTTATAGCCGCCACTCTCGGAGTTGGAATCGCCGATCTTTCCGCAATGGGCGTCGATGACAAAGTGATCAAAATGCTTCCGGAGGAAATCGCCCGCCAGAGGCGCGCTGTTGCTTTCAGGCAGGAAGAGGATGGGACTTTCGATGTGGCCATGGTTGACCCGAGCGATCTTGGAACAATAGAATTTTTAAGAGAGCGACTTAACGGGAAAATAAAAACCTATTTGGCGACACCCGAAGACCTGGACCGCGCTTTTTCAATATACGGAATGCAGATGACCCGGGATTTCAAAAAGCTAATCGAGGAGGACATACAGGAATCGCTGCGAAATTCGAGCAAGAACATAGAGGAGGCATCGCTTCAGGTGCCGATTGTCGCCATTGTCGACAATCTGGTTTCGTACGCAGCGTCTTTGCGCGCTTCCGATATTCACCTGGAAATTCTCGAGGAAAGCACTTTAGTCAGATACCGCATAGACGGAATACTTTACGAGATTCTTAAGATTCCAAAGGAGGTCCACCCGGCGCTTGTCGCAAGAATCAAGATACTGTCAGGGCTCAAGATAGACGAACATCACCAGCCCCAAGACGGCCGATTCCGTTATCCGATATCAAATCAGTTCATAGACATTCGTGTTTCGGTAATGCCGACTTTTTACGGCGAGAAGCTGGAAATGCGTCTTTTGGAATCCACGCAGAAGCCGCTTTCTTTTGAAGAACTCGGAATGACAGAAGCAAACTCAAAAATCCTGATTGAAAACCTCAAGAAGGCATATGGCATGATAATTTCCTGCGGCCCGACCGGTTCCGGAAAGACGACCACTCTTTACTCAATGATGAACATTCTCAACAAGCCGACAGTAAACATAACCACTGTCGAGGACCCGATTGAATACAACATAAAATACGTCAACCAAACGCAAATAAATCCAACGGCTGGCATAACTTTCGCCAACGGCCTCAGGGCGCTTCTGCGGCAGGACCCGAACATAATAATGGTCGGTGAAATAAGAGACAGCGAAACCGCTGGAATTTCGGTGCAGGCGGCGCTTACCGGACATCTCATTATTACGTCGCTTCACACAAACGACGCCCCGACGGCCATTCCGCGGCTCGTGGACCTCCAGGTTCCGCCGTTTTTACTCGCGGCGACCGTAAACCTGATAGTAGCCCAGCGTCTGATCAGAAAAGTCTGCCGGCAATGCATATATTCATATCAAACTCCGCCCGAGGTAGTGGACATCGTGAAACGGCAGCTAAAAGACCTTAACATAAACGACGATTCATCCATTCCCAAAATCATTTACAAAGGCAGGGGTTGTCCGTCCTGCAACTTTTTTGGCTACAGAGGGCGTTTGGGTATTTTCGAAATTCTTGAGATAGACGATAAAATCAAGAAACTGATAATAGAGCCACAATTCAGCCTTGAAAATATAAAGAAAGAAATCATGGCCGGCGGTTTTAAAACCATGTTCGAGGACGGCCTTTATAAAGTCCAGCTCGGAGAAACAACCATTGAAGAAGTTCTCCGCGTCATCCGGGAATAAGTCGTATAATTTACAATTTTCAAGCGCCAATTTACAATGAATTTACAATATCCCAATTTTTAAACCGTTTGTAAATTGAACCATTGTTTCATTCATTGAAAATCAAAAATTGGTAATTAAAAATTAATAAATAATTTTATGTTATACCGATATTCCGCAGCGGATAAAAGCGGCAAAATAACCGAGGGCGAAATGGAAGCCGACAACCTTAATCAGGTTCTTCATTTTATCGCCCAGAAAGAAATGAGGCCTGTTTCGGTAAGGCCGGTAAAAACTTCCGGCGGCGGGCTTTTAGAGATATTCAATGGAATAAATCTTGCCGACAAGCTTTTTCTTACCAAATATTTGTCTCTGATGCTTAAGGTTGGCACTGACCTTCTCTCGGCCATCAACATACTTATATCAGATTTCGAAAAGCCTTCAATGAAAAATTTCCTTATTGAGGTGAAAGAAAATCTCAGCAAGGGACGTCCGTTTTACGAAGCATTTGCCAAATACCCGAGAATTTTCTCGCTTGTTTTCGTAAATCTTGTCAAAGCAGCCGAAGTTTCCGGAAATTTGCAGCAAACCTTCGAAGAAATCAGCACATCAATGCAGCGTGAGGCGGAACTCCGAAGCAAAGTCCGTTCGGCTTTGATTTACCCTATGATACTTTCCATTATGGCGATTTTAATCATAGGTTTTCTGGTAACTTTCGCTTTGCCGAAGATATCCGATTCTTTCATGCAGGCCGGCATCAAGCCACCAACTTTTTCAAGAATTGTTTTCGGCATAGGCCTTTTTATAGGGAACAATATAGTTATTCTGGCCACAGCCTTTTTGCTTATCGGCAGTTTTTCTATATATTTCTTTTGGAGGAATCCCGTAGGCAGAGTGATGGCCAGCCGCATACTTGAAAATCTGCCTATAGTCAGAAATATTTATCGAGACTTGGCCATCCAAAGTTTCGCTTCGACTTTCAGCTCCCTAATGAAAGCAGGTCTGCCTATAATACAATCAATAAACATAACCGCCGAAGTAGTCGGTTCACAAAAATTCAAAGTCAGCTTAAGACGCATTGCCGAAGAAGGATTGGCCAAAGGCATGACTATAGGAGACGCTTTTAGGAGAGAGCCGGTTTTCCCGAACGTTGTTGCAAATCTTATCGCCATTTCGGAAAAAGCCGGACATTTGGAGGAGGTTCTTAAGACCCTGGCGGATTTTTACGAAACAAGCGTGGAGTCCAGCATCAAATCACTGGTATCGCTTCTCGAGCCGTTACTTCTTTTGATAATGGGAGTAATGGTTGCCGTCATAGCTCTAGCTATAATCATTCCGATTTATCAGCTGACTGCGCAGTTTTAGATAAGGTTACGAATTTACGAATCAGTACGAATATACGAATACCTAAAACAAAATTCGTACATTCGTAAAAATCTGTAAATTCGTAGCCAAAAAAACAATGAAGAAATTTTTATATTCCAACAAAAAGGCCATGCCTCGCCCTGCCTACCGGCAGGCAGGCGGCAGGCAGGGGATGACCATTGTGGAGCTTCTGATAGTTATTGCCATAATCAGCATCATAACTCTGATAAGTTTGCCTACCCTTTTTAAAAGAAGGAGCCAGAACGATTTAATAAACACAACCGAGCAAATAGTATCCATTTTGCGCGAGGCGCGCACCCGTTCCGTTTCGCAGTCGTCAAGCACTAATTGGGGCGTCCGGCTCGGCAATCCCACGACGACATCACCCTTTTACGCGCTTTATGCGCGGGACTACGGTTCCACCACGACGATTGGATATTATAAATTGCCTCCAACTTTGGTTTATGCCACGTCAAACATACCATCTGGCTCTTACCTCGATATCACTTTTTCGCAAATCAGCGGCGACGCTTCAGCTTCAACATCGGTAACCATATATGTCGGCGGGAATTCTCTAAACTCTTCGACTATAAGCGTGGCATCTTCCGGAGCCGTCAGTTTCTAAAAAGAATCTAGAAAGTAGAAAATAGAATTCAGTAAACAATTTTTTTAAAAACTAATGAAAAAACTTCTATTTTCCAATTTCTATTTTCTATTTTCTAAAACAGGCCAGTCACTGGTAGAAATACTTGTTGCACTAGGAGTCGGCACGATTCTGATTATTGGCGCAACCGGAGTCATAATCCCGTCGTTGCGAGCCAACACGCAGGCCGACAAAATACAGGTATCAGCGGCGCTGGGCAAGGAGCTTATAGAAAACACACGGGCTTTCAGCGAAGGCGACTGGCATAATATTTCCAATCTGGCCACCAGTTCCGCAAATAAATATTTTCTTGTTCCAGGGTCGCCGTTTATCGCCGCCACCGGAACCGAGGGCGTTATTTCCGACGGCATAACTTCCGGACTGGTCGGTTATTGGAAATTGGACGAATCAACGGGAACGGTTGCTTACGATTTTTCGGGAAACGGGAATAATGGCACACTTATTAATTCTCCTACAAATGTAACAGGGAAAGTTTCTCAGGGACTTTCATTTGACGGCAGCACTAATTACATATCAGTTTCAAGCTCAACGTCTTTACAGCCGCTTGCCGGCAATTGGTCTGTAAGTTTTTGGATATACCGGCTTGGAACCGGAGCAGGAGATTATCCGGAAATAATTGGATCACGGCCATGGACTACGGGCACCGATAAAGGGTGGGCCGTTTCCTGGTCTTCCAATAACAGCAAGATAGGCGCTCATTATGCCGATGGTTCGGTTGGATTTGACGTTACTGCAACGCAAAGTACAAGCACCGTGCCGCTAACAACCTGGCAGCATTGGGTAGTTGTTTTTGATAAAACTAATGGGAAATTAAACTACTATCTTAATGGCCAGCTTGATTTTCAGCAGTCTCCGGCTTTCCCGTCAGGAACTATAAATCAGGCGGACAATTTATATATGGGCGTTGAACGCGTATCGCCTCCGCCTGCTAGGAAGCTCAATGCCATTCTTGACGAAGTCCGAGCTTACAACCGCGCTCTCTCGGCGACCGAAGTCAAAACCCTTTACTCAAGCACCATAT
>CAYHXB010000018.1:0-13490 GCA_964360535.1 uncultured Candidatus Saccharibacteria bacterium | reverse complement strand
CCGACTTCCAGCCGGGCGGCTAGTAGTCGTATATCTGGATAATCTGTGAGCGGCCGTCAGGTCGGACAGCGAACGATGTAATTCGCTCAACTGTTTTCATTCCAAAAGCCGCCGTTGGTTTTTCGACCGTAGCGCGCACGCGATGTTCGCCGACGTCAAAGTCGAGGTCCGCTGTTGTCTGGTAGGGCGCCAGACGGATTTCTTCCTTGGCATCGTCGATCTTCACGCGCACGAATCTCGCCGACTGGTTTTGGATGACCACCAGTGTCGGATCATCCCACTTCGACGGATAGACCGTCTTATAGGAAACTGCCGGCAAGGGAACTGCTGCGCCGGAAGGCTGAAGTGCCGGTGGCGTTGGCGGAGTTCCCGGCAGAGTTGGAGCAGGTTGAACCGCATAGTTGTAGTGATGCGCGGTTATGTTCGTTCCACCAATCAACGGAGCAGGCTTTCCATCTTTGTCCGCCTGCGTTTCGATGCCGACGATTGATTTCCCGCCAGCAGTGATGGCGCATCCTGCCGTAATCAAACCGGCAAGAAGCGCTACTACAACAGCAAAAAGCGTTCGTTTCATGACGTTCTCCTTCAGCGAAACGGGTTGAGAACTTGGAACAGCGGCAATCCGGTTTGGCCTTCGGGAATGTCGGCCCTGATGTAGAGCAGCCATCCCCAATGCGAACCGCCATAATATTGCGCGGTTGGATTGTTGCCGACACAGAACTGAGCGGTTTGTTTCGGCAGGTCAATCCTAACCATCATCGGTGGTACCCATTTTACTGCATGGTAAAACGGAATTGCATCTACGCGATAACATCCCTGCCCGAATTTCCGTGCCCAGTACTGCGGGTACGGCTGGCCGTTGTACGAAACGATATGCCGCTCGGCTCCGGACAAATAAACCTGTTCGACAAGCCGATTGGCCTGGTCGTAAATATACAGATTCATCGGCGCTGTTCCCGAATTCACGATCAGCCCGACTCTCGGGTCCTGATTGCGGACAGGGAATTGCTCCGCGGCTGTTCTCGGTTTGGCCGGGTCGCTTGCGCAGCCAGCCAAAACGAAAGCCGTCAATATCAACAACAACCTCAGCGTTTTCATAACATCTCCTTTTCGCCAATGGCGAGAAACTACAGCATTATAGAGCTCCCAAAACATCAGGAGCATTCTCAAAGCATCGGTCTACATTATATATTTTATTACCTTTTTTGTCAAATTAACCCCCACACCATAACGGCAAACTGCACAAAGTGCGAAAAATTCAACATTTGCTGTTTGGTGTGGGGGTAAAACAGCAACTGGGCAAAAAATCGGTTGCCCGCCTCTATTTTAGGGCGTATGCTGAATTTAATGTTCGGCGCAAAACAACAAGGTATTCTTAACAAGAAATTAAGCGAAATGAATCGCGAAGCCGAGGAGCGCGCCGCGCGAAGGTTGGCGGCCAAATCGGGTTTGCGCTATATAGACCTTAGAATTACGCCGGTCAGCATTGACGCGCTTAAGCTGGTTACCGAAACCGATGCCAAAGAAGCCGGCGCCGCAGCCATAGAAATATCCGCCAAAGGCGCCCGCCTGCCGGACGGGCAGGGATCCGCCTCGGGCGGAAAAAACAACAACATGGTGGCTTTGGCCGTAATCAGCCCCGAATCTCCGACACTCGCGAAAATAATAGAAAAATTGAAAGCATCGGGATTCGAAACAAGAACTTTTATCGCTTCGAAAAGCGCCATCGAAAAAGTTTGGGAATCGTATTCGTTTGTGCCGAAAGAATCGAAGGAGATAACAGGCAAGGTGGATATCTCGGCAGAACGTCTCGAAGAATTGGCGAAACAACTTACTACACTCGAAGAAGTTCAGAAAGAAATAAAAAATCTTGATTTCACGGATGTCAGCACCACCTCGCTTTTGGAAGTCGTTCTTGCCGGCGGACTTTCCATCCATGCCTCGGACATCCACTTTGAAGCCGAAAAAGAAAAAGCAAAAGTGCGTTTCCGCCTGGACGGAATTCTGCACGATATTTTCGCCAACCTGCCTTTGAAAAATTACGAACATCTCGTTTCAAGAATAAAACTTCTCTCGGACCTCAAGATGAACGTGCGCGACCAGGCGCAGGACGGACGTTTTACAATCGGTATGGCAAAGAAAGAAATAGAAGTCAGGGTTTCAACGATACCATCGGAGTTCGGCGAGACCATAGTTATGCGTTTGCTAGACCCCGATTCCATTTCCGTGGACTTGAATCAGCTCGGCCTGCGCCACGACGATTTGGAAATAGTTGAGCGCCAGCTCAAAATGCCGCACGGGTTGATTCTGAACACGGGACCGACCGGTTCCGGAAAGACAACCACGCTCTATGCTTTCATACGCCACGTAGCCAACCCGGAAGTAAAAATAATTACAATTGAGGACCCGATAGAATACCGCATAGAGGGAATAGAGCAGACGCAGGTTGATCCCGAGGCCGGCTATACATTTGCAGACGGGCTTCGTTCCATAATGCGGCAGGACCCGGACATAATCCTGGTGGGCGAGATACGCGACCGCGATACTGCAGATATAGGCCTTCAAGCATCGCTTACGGGACACCTTGTTTTTTCCACTCTCCACACAAATGATGCTATTGGCGCCGTGCCGCGGCTGGTGGACCTTGGAGTAAAGCCGGCAACTATCGGGCCGGCAGTGACTTTAATCATCGCCCAGCGCTTGGTAAGGCGCCTCTGCTCCAACTGCAAAAAAGAATCTAAAATAGACCCCGAACTTTCAGCCAAAATTAAAAAATTCTTGGATAAATTGCCGGGCAAGGTCGATAAAAAACAATATGAAAAAATTTCAGTTTACGAATCCATCGGTTGCGAAAAATGCAACGGATTCGGATACAAGGGCAGAGTAGGAATTTTTGAATTTATGGAAATCAAGCCGGAATTCGAAGAAGCCATCCTGAAAGACGCGTCCAGATTGACGCTCAAGGGGCTCGCCCAAAAGCAGGGGATGATAACTATGCAGGAGGATGGCATCCTCAAGGCGCTGGAGGGGTCAACCAGTTTCCGCGAAGTGGAAGACGCGACCGGTCCGCTGGAATGGTAAAGAAAGTTTTTTGAAAACGAAACCGCTCCGACGGTTGTCGGAGCGGAAGTAAATCGACTCAGATCTGGGGGCTTTTCCCTGGCGGGAGTAGAGACTCTGTTTAATAAAATTAAAAGAGTTTAGAATTACCTGCGAGGATAGGTTTCGCCGGAGCCAAACCGTCCAAATCGCAAAATAGTTCCCGCCCCCAGGTCTGAGGCGACTTGCGTCAATAATCGGAAAATCACCGATTAAAGTCCTGATATGTTAGCACAAGTTTTTTATTTTGTCAATAGTGCTTATAAACAAGAGACTTTCGGGGTTTTGGGAGTTCCTGTAGAATAACCAGACCAAAATGAACGAGAATAATTCAATTTTAGGCAAAGAAGACCTGACCATAGACCAGGCGTTGCGTCCTTTGCGCTGGGAAGAATATTACGGCCAGGACAAAACAAAAAATAATTTAAAAATAATAATAGAGGCGGCTCTTAAAAGAAATGAGCCGATGGACCACATTCTTTTATGCGGGCAGGCAGGTCTCGGCAAAACAACGCTCGCGTATCTCGTCGGCAAAGAACTTGGCGCAAGCGTTAAAACAACTTCAGGGCCGGCGCTCGAGAAGCTCGGCGACATGGCGGCCATACTTTCTAATCTTGAACCAGGCGAAGTGCTTTTTATAGACGAAGCTCACCGCATCAACCGGCTCATTGAGGAAGTTTTATATCCGGCCATGGAAAGCAGAAAGCTTCATCTGGTTGTCGGCAAAGGCCCGACCGCAAGGAGTTTCAGCATTGACCTTCCGCCATTTACTTTAATAGCCGCGACAACCAGAGAAAATCTTTTGTCCCAGCCGTTGCGCTCGCGCTTCGGAGCAACATTCCGTTTGGATTATTACAACGTTGATGATATCAAAGCGATTCTAAAGCGTTCGGCTGAAATATTAGGAATGAAAATGACGCCTGAGGCGATTGATATTCTTGCCAGAGCTTCGCGGGCTACTCCGCGCGTGGTTAACCGCCTCCTGAAACGGGCGCGCGATTACGCCGAAGTTCACGGGCATGCGGTTGTAGACGACAAAATAGCCAGGAAAACCCTTGAAATGATTGATATAGATGAGGCCGGTCTGGAACCTCAGGATAAACGCCTTTTGGAAGCGATAATAAACAAATTTGGAGGCGGGCCGGTGGGCGTCGGGACTTTGGCGGCCGCTCTTAACGAGGATAAGGGAGCCATTGAAGACATTTACGAACCATATCTTATGACGCTCGGATTTTTGAAGCGGACTCCAGGCGGCCGAATAGCTATGCCCGCGGCTTACGAGCACCTCGGCATCAAAAAGAAAGGAGAGTTGTTGTAAATTTTTAATTTTCAAGCATCAATTTACAATGAATTTTCAATATCGCAATTTTCAAACAGTTTGTTAATTGTTTCATTGCAAATTTATTGAAAATTGTAAATTAGTAATTGAAAATTATTTTATGGTTTTAATAAACGAATGGCTTCCCAATCCGTCCGGCGCCGACAGCGCGGCCGAATGGGTGGAACTTTTCAATAACGGCGGCGAAAAAATTTTCTTGCGTGATTGGACGCTTGTTTCCGGCACCGGCAAGAAATTTATTTTTAAAGACCAGAGCGTTAGTGCAGGCGGGTATCTTGTTTTAAACAAACCGGAAACAAAACTTGTTTTAAGAAACCAAAACGAATCACTCTCGCTTTACGACAGTCAGGGAAAACTTGTTTCGCAATCCGCGTTTTCCGGAAGCGCGCAGGACGGGAAAAGCCTTGCCCGCCAAAGCCTTGGCGACGGCGGGTTCAGCCAGAATAGTTTCGTTTTCGCCGAACCGACACCGGGCACAGTGAATATAATCGTGAAAGAAATTTCAGTTACAGAAAATTATCCCGTTGACAAGCTGCTCGGCCAATCAATAGGCCTTTTTGATATCTTGGGACTGGCGCTATTTGTCGGGCTGATTTATTCTTTTTTCATAATCGTGACTTTCAAAAATAATGATTACCTATCAAAGCTCTTCTTCGACCGGGACTAAACGGTTCGGCAGGGAACTGGCAAAAAAAATATTGAAAAGCGGGCGTAGCAAAAAAGCAGTTATTGTCGCGCTTAGCGGCGAACTGGGAGCAGGCAAAACCACGTTTACGCAGGGATTCGGCGCAGGCCTTGGTATTCGCAGTAAAATACAGAGCCCGACATTTATATTAATGAGAAATACAAAATTGTCGCAATTGAGCAATTCTAAATTTGTAAATTTTGTTCACATAGACGCTTACAGGGCGGACGCCAAAGATTTTTTGAAACTCGGCTTTAGGAAAATCGCTGCCGACCCGAAAAACATAATTTTGATAGAATGGGCTGAGAGATTAAAAAAGATTCTGCCGAAATCCGCAATCTGGCTGAAATTAGGCCACGGGAAAAAGGAGAACGAACGGAGAATAGAAATTAAAAGTTCATAAAATTAAATGGAACAGGAAATAAAAAACTGCCAGAGTTGTAAAAAAGATTTCACGATTGAGCCGGAGGATTTTGTTTTTTACGAAAAAATTAAAGTCCCGCCACCGACTTTTTGTCCAAAGTGCCGGCTCCAAAGGCGCCTGACTTGGCTAAAAGGATTCCGTTTATACAAACGGAAGTGTGATTTGTGCGGGAAAGAAAAAATTTCCATGTACAGCCCGGAATCGCCGTACACAGTTTATTGTACGGAATGCTGGTGGTCGGATAAATGGAATCCGGAAGATTACGCGCGCGACTACGATTTTTCACGGCCCTTTTTCGAACAACTTAACGAACATTTGCATAAAGTTCCGATAAGAGGAATCGCAGTCACAAAAAGCGTCGCGGAGCTATCTCCGTACACAAATCACGTTGACCATTCCAAAAACTGCTATTTGATTTTTTATTCGGACTATAACGAAGACGTTCAATACGGCTTTTATCTGACACGGAACAAATCATTGCTGGATTGCAGCGTTTACTGGGAATGCGAGGAATGCTACGACGGCATGAACGGCTTTAAGAACAATCGTGTTCACGGCTCGCGCGGAAATGTTCACACTTCATTTGACTGTTATTTCATAAGGGACGCCAAGAATGCGAACCACTGTTTTGGTTCTGCCAATTTGCACAACAAAAAACACGTTTTTTTCAATGAGCAGCTGACAAAGGAAGATTATGAAGAAAGATTAAGCAAGATTGACTTGGGCTCTTACAAAACGTATCAGGAAATGAAATCGCGCGCCGCCGAAGTTTGGAAAAATTCAATACCGAATCCCTGTTACGATTATATGTTTAACGATAACTGCACAGGCAATTATGTTTTCTATTCAAAGAATTGCAAAGAATGTTACGACTCGGGCTACTGCCAAGACTGTAAGTACATGATGCTGATTAAAAGCCCTTCCGTAAAAGACAGTTACGATTATACCGATTGGGGAGAAGGCGCGGAACGAATTTATGAAGGTATCACGGTCGGCAATAAAGTTGCGGACGTGAAATTCAGTCAGGATATTCATAATAGCCACAATGTTGAATATTCAAAAAGCTGCATGGATGACAGTCTTCTTTTCGGATGTTCCGGCTTAAGGAGCAAGAATTATTATATTTTTAACAAAAAATACAGCAAAGAAGATTTCTATGCCATGAGAGAAAAAATCATAGCCCATATGAAAGAGTTGCCATATGTAGATGCAGCAGGCAATAAGTACGAATACGGAGAATTTTTTCCGATGCAGTTCTCGCCACACGACTACAACGATACTTTTGCGCATATGTTCTATCCGCTCACAAAGGAAGAAGTTTTAGATGAAAAACTTACTTGGGCTGAAATCCCGTTGAGCGAGCACATTACTACAAAAACTACCGCAGATTTACCTGACCATATTCGTGATGTTAAAGACGATATTTTAAACGAGGCAATCAAGTGCGAAACATGCCCAAGAGGATACAGAATTACACAGTATGAATTGCAATTTCTGCGTCATCATAATTTTCCGCTTCCAAGGCGTTGTCCATTCTGTCGGATAGAAGAAAAAGTTAAGCAATGGGCTCGACAGATGACACTCATTGAACGAAATTGCGACAAGTGTAAAAAAACTTTCCGGACAAATTACCGGAAAGAAGACGCACCCGTGGTTTATTGTACAGAATGTTATCTTAAAGACGTGTTTTAAAATGAAAACCCTCCTTCTTATAGACGCCAATTCAATAATCCACCGTTGTTTTCACGCTTTGCCGAAATTCACGGCACCGGACGGCCGTCCAAGTGGCGCGCTCTATGGTTTAGCCAGCGTGCTTTTGAAGATTTTCCGCGAGACGCCTCCCGATTACGCCGCCGCGCTCTTTGACAGACCCGAGCCGACTTTCCGCGACAAGATATATAAAGAATACAAAGCCCAGCGTCCGCCGACCGAGGATATTTTAATCTCGCAGCTGATTGAAGCGCCGAACCTTTTTGAAAAATTCGGAGTTACGCCGCTTGATAAAGCCGGCTTTGAGGCGGACGACTTAATCGCCACTTTGGCCGAAAAATTTTCCGCTCAAAGCGGATCCGCCTCGGGCGGAAAGGATGACTTATTGGTCATAATAATGACCGGAGACATGGACACGCTTCAGATGGTCAGCGACGGAAAAATAATCGTGCGCACTTTCAAAAAAGGAATCAGCGAAACGATGGATTTTGACGAAGCCGCCGTGAAAAATAAATATGGGCTTGAGCCGAAACAACTTCTTGATTACAAAGCGCTTGTCGGAGATGCGTCCGACAATATCAAAGGAGTTTCCGGCATTGGCCCTAAAACCGCTGTGGGCATTCTGCATAAAGCGGGAACTTTGGAAAACGCTTACGCCAACCCGGCGCTTCTTCCGGAAAAAGTCAGGGAAAAACTTCTGGAATCCAAAGAGCAGGCGGAACTTTCCAAGAAACTGGTGACATTGGAAATGAATGTTCCAATCGGCGACATCAAGCTGGAAGATTTAAGAGCCGAAATGAGAACGCTGGCTATAAAAGAATATTTCGAGAGTTTCGGTTTTAGAGCTTTGTCGAACAGAATGGATAACGGCATAAAAAAAACTCCGGCGAAAACTCCGGCGAAAAAATCCGAGGAAAATTCCGGCTCAAAGCAGGGCAGGTTTTTGTGAGGTTTTTCAGGCGGCCTTCTGTGGTATAATCTCACAAAGCTTGCTGATAAACCGATGTCCAATCTGAAATTTTTTCTCATTTCAATTCTGCCCGCAGCCGGCGTTGTTTTAATAGCTCTATATTTCTTACCCTTGGCTTGGTCGCTGGGTGTATTTGCTCTAATAGTGGTTATTCTCGGCCTGCTTTTTGCTTCGGCCAAATCCGCCAGCGGAAGCGTTGCGTCCGAAATAAAGCAGGCAACCAGCGCCGAAGTCAGCCAGAACGAATTGGAGTCCATACTGAACAACTTTGGCGACACGCTTATTATCTATGACGAAAATTTCAAGATACTTTTCTTCAACTCGTCCGCGGAAAAACTTTTTATGCTCAAAGCCGGAGATGTTACGGAAACAATAATAAAACCGGAAGCGGTGGACAATCCGAATCTCCGCCTTCTGGCCCAAACTATTTTCCCGACGCTTGCTCCGGTAATGGTTCCGCGTTCGCGGGCCGGCGCCTGGCCGCAGGTTGTTGACCTTTCTTTCGCGATTCCCCAGCTTGAACTTCGCGTCAGCACTTCGCGCCTCGATCAGATTCCCAGCCAGCCGGCGAGATTTTTGAAGGTTATCCAAAACCGCACTCATGAAATGGCTCTTCTCAAAACCAAAAGCGATTTCGTTGCTGTTGCTTCGCACCAGTTGAAAACCCCGCTTACATATGTGGATTGGGGACTTGAAGCGCTAAGTGGCGACACTACCCTCAGCGATTCAAATAAGGAAATCGTAACCGGAGCGCTTAAAGCGAGCCGCCTCCTGTCCGAAATAGTGGAAAACCTTCTCAATATATCCAAGATAGAGGAAGGGAGGTTCGGCTATAAATTTGAACAAGCCAAGGTGGAAGATTTTCTCAATCAAACTCTGGGGCAAGCTATGCCTGCGGCAAACAAGGCGAACATACGTCTTTATTTCAACAAACCGGCAGTTGAATTGCCGCCGGTTTTCATAGACGCGCAAAGATTGGCTTTCGCAATTTCCAATTTTCTGGACAATGCCATCCGCTATAACGTAAAAAACGGCGAAGTTGTCGTCAGCGCCGCGCAGGTTACCGGCAGGCCGTTTATCGAAATAAGCATAAAAGACACGGGGATAGGCATACCGCCGGAAGAAATCCAGAAACTTTTCACTAAATTTTTCCGCGCCGAGAATGCCATAAAGTTTCAGACACAGGGAACCGGACTCGGCCTTTATATCTCAAAGAACATAATTGAAACTCACGGCGGAGAAGTCCGCGTCGAATCGGAGCTTAACCGCGGCACGACTTTCTTCTTCACTTTGCCCACAGACCAGTCGCTCGTTCCTCAGAGGGAAACTCCAGAAGAAGTGTAAATAATCAACAATGACAAAAAAATCGGTTAAATATATTTTCGTTGTCGGCGGCGTCATGTCCGGAGTGGGCAAGGGCATTACCGCTTCCTCTATAGCGAAAATAATCCAATCGCGCGGAATCGAGGCGACATCCGTAAAAATAGACCCGTATGTGAACGTAGACGCCGGCACCATGAACCCGACCGAGCATGGCGAAGTTTTTGTTCTGGATGACGGCACCGAGTGCGACCAGGACATGGGCAACTACGAGCGCTATCTCAACAGAAGCTTGACCAAGATGAACTATATGACCACCGGCAGCATTTACCTGTCGGTCATCCAGAAAGAAAGAAATTTGGAATACGGAGGGAAGCAGGTTGAAGTCGTGCCGAGGATACCTTTGGAAGTTCTGGACCGGCTGGAGAAAGCGGCCGTAAAAAATAAAGCGAGAGTGGTCATAACAGAAATCGGCGGCACTGTCGGCGAATACGAAAACATCCTTTTTTTGGAGGCCGTAAGAATGCTCAAGCTCAAGAATTCGGGCGATGTAGCCCTGGTTTTGGTAAGTTTTGTGCCTGCATTGGGTGCGGGCGGAACCGAGCTCAAAACGAAGCCTACACAGCACGCCGTACGCAGTTTGAACTCCGTAGGCCTCCACCCGGATTTCATAATAGCCCGCGCTCCTATCCCACTTGATAAAAAACGCAAAGAGAAACTGGAATTTATGTGCAGCATCACTCCGGGCAACGTTATTTCTGCGCCGAACGTGGAGAATATTTATGATGTACCGATTAATTTTGAAAAAGACGAGTTCGGCGAAAGAATTCTCGCCAAGCTCGGCTTGAAGCCGGGAACACGCGACATGAAGGACTGGAAAAAACTTTGCGAAACAGCCAAGCGGAGCAAAGACGAAGTAAAAATCGGCATAGTCGGAAAATATTTCGGCAGCGGTGATTTTACCCTTACCGATTCCTACATTTCCGTAATTGAGGCTGTGAAGCACGCTGGCTACGCGCTTAAGAAAAAAGTTGTAATAGAGTGGCTTGATTCGCACGAATTTTCCGCCCAAGGCGGATCCGCCTCGGGCGGAGAAAAATCGCTCAAAAAGCTTTCGGGCTACGGCGGGGTTCTTGTCCCGGGAGGATTCGGCAGCAGGGGAGTTGAAGGGAAAATTTCCGCGATAAAATACTGCCGCGAGAATAAAATTCCTTATTTCGGCCTGTGTTACGGGATGCAATTGGCCGTCGTTGAATTCGCGCGCCACGTTGCCGATATGAAAAAGGCAAATACCACGGAAATAAATCCGAGAACGCCTTTCCCGGTCATAGACATTATCGCAGAGCAGAAAAAAAATCTTGAAGACAAGAATTACGGCGGAACTATGCGCCTTGGCGCGTATCCGGCGCTTCTCAAAAAAGGAACGATTGCCGAAAGAGCGTATAAATCTGGAAGAATTTCCGAACGCCACCGCCACCGCTACGAAGTGAATCCGAAATACATCGAACGCCTTGAAAAGAAAGGACTGGTGTTTTCCGGCGTTTCCCCCGACCGCCGTTTGATGGAAATAGCAGAACTGCCGACAAGCGTCCATCCGTTTTTTCTCGGCACGCAGTTTCATCCCGAATTCAAATCGCGTCCGTTAAGCCCACACCCGCTTTTCGTTGAGTTTATAAAGGCAGCTTCGGCGCAAAAGAAAGTTGTTTCCAAAAAATGATATTTTTCCTTCACGGGGCGGATGAATACCGCCGGCTACAGAAAAAAAACGAGATAATCGCGGAATTCAGGAAGAAGCACTCTGGCGTGGCCGTGAGCCGTTTTGATTTCGCGGACAAGGAAGAATTCCCGAAGTTTGTGGAATTCATCGGAAGCCAGTCGCTTTTCGACCCGAAGAAGCTCGCCATTCTGGAAAATGTTTTTGAAATCACAGGAGGAGAATCAGTTAAAAAAGATCTGACCGCCTCGCTCAAAAGCGCGGCCAAAAATCCCAATGCCACTATTTTGGTTTCCGAGAAAAACAAATCAACCGAAGGGCTTACTTTTCTTTCCGGGCCTGCCCGCGCAGGGAAATCGGTAAATATCAAAAGCCAGGACTTCCCGTATCTGACTGGCGCCAAGTGGGAAGCATTCATTTTGGAAATTGCAAAGGAAAACGGCCTGACGCTTCAGTTGCCGGCCGTGAAATTTCTCGCAGAGGCCTACCAGAACGATACCTGGTCGCTCGTGACCGAAATCAGGAAGATCGCTTCGCTTCCAAACCCTTCGACAAGCTCAGGGCAGGGAAAGAACATAGGCATCAAAGAACTGGAAACGCTCGATATAGAAATCAATCCGGATTATTTTGGCCTTCTAAAGAATCTCAAAAATTACGAACTGGGCGTTCGCCTGGCGTCGTTGGAAAAACTTTTTCTGCTCAACGAACCGATGCCAAGAATTTTTAATATGCTCGCTTACCAGCTGCCAGACAAACTGGAGCGGCTCGCGAAATACGATATTTTGGTGAAATCCGGGAAACTGGAATATGAAGAGGTGCTAGTTGATTTAGTTATTTAAATTCTGCTATCCTATAATTTGCTGTTTGATTTACTCAACCGTTGAAAAGGAGGCTGCCATGTCGGGGTATCTGCTGTACATGCAAAAAGGACGAAGCATCAGAAATGAACCAAACCCGCTTCCCCTCAAAGCTTCAAACAACAAGGGCGCGCTGGCGCTGGCGATAATAGCCACTGGCGCTAATTTGACCGCAGGCAGGCTCAAGCCACTGGATTTCTACGCCGCCGGCGCCGAGAAACTCTGCCGAAAAGACGGCACGAAGATATTCCCGAAGCGCAACGGCAAGATCAAGAAAATCTGCGCCGAGCACCGCAACGGCCGTCGCAAAAATCGCCGCAAATAGTCGCGGCATCAACTCGGGCGCGCGAAAGCAAACACTTTCGCCGCCCCTCACCTAAGCCCGTTATTTAGGTAGTGGTTTTAGGAGAGGGACAAAACACCCCGCCAGTCCATGGACTGGCGGGGTTTGTTCATTACCTAACCCACACAACATACCAACAAACTCCAGTTTGTTGGTATGTTGTGTGATAGGGGGATTTTTATTTAACTCCCAATTGCTTGGCGAGGCGGGATTTGAGGCGGGCGGCTTTGTTCTTCTTGATGGCACCGGTCTTGGCTGCCTTGTCCAGCGCCTTGTAGGCGGCGGAAAGTCTGGCCTGGATATCCTTCAAGTCCTTGGAAGCAACCTGCTTCTTATAGGTTTTGATGGCTCCTTTGTAGGCCTCTTTTCTGGTCGTGTTCTGTATTTTCCTGCGGGCGCTCTGCCTGCGGGCTTTTTTGGCGCTTCTTGTGATTGGCATTTTTTATTATTTTACTTTGTATATTTTGTCTCGTTTATCAATATAGTGAACGGCGATCATTTTTCTACTCCAGTTTGCTTTATATACTACACGCCATCCGCCCACTCGGAATTTATAGAAATCTTTGAATTCTGCTTGAAGTCCCGAAGGGAGGGTTGAGTCGAAGTTTTTGGAAAGCCAAACAAGTTTTTCGACAATCCGTTTTCTGATTCCGCTGTCTAGTTTCGCCAAATCTTTTTCCGCTCGTTCCGACAATTCAAGCGTCCATCCGTTTGCCATTATCCATATTTTCTTTTGATCACAGAAAGAGGAATCATCTTCTTGTTGGGCAATGAGGCGTCACGAAGCCGTCTTTTTGCTTTTTCCGTGAGCTCCAAGCCAAAATCAGGATCGTTCAACACGTCTATAACCGTTTGCGCAATCAAACTTTTTATTTCGCCGGGAAGCTTTTTTAAGGTTGCGGCTGGAGTCATGGGAATATGGTAGCAATTAGTTTTGATGTTTGCAAGGTTATAATGGTGAAATTAGCCTGCCCCGTAGGAAATAAGTATTTCCTGTGGGGTATAGCAGGATATAGGGGATTTGCAAGG
>CAYHXB010000017.1:0-14514 GCA_964360535.1 uncultured Candidatus Saccharibacteria bacterium | reverse complement strand
TATGCTCGCGCTCGTATTGGTAGCAATAAGTTCTCTTTTCAGCGAAATCGGTTCGAGTATCGGAAAGAGAAAAATGGAACTGAAAGAAGAAAGCATGTACACCATGGCTTTCTTTTCATATTTCTGGAGTTCGTTTTGGTTTCTTGGAGTCATGATTTTTAACCATAGTTTCATTTTCTCGCTTATGTCCCTGCCAACATTTCTCACGAGGGCTTTTTTGGAAATAATCCAGACCGAAATAGCGATACAGGCGCTAGTCAGGGCAGAAAGGGCAACTTTCGGATTCATACGCACAAGCACCGTGATAATGCTTCTTTTCGTGGACTTGGCTCTCGGATATTCCATTTCAATCACGCAGATGGCCGGAATGGCCGTCATCAGCTTGACGCTTCTCATTGTTTTTATGAATCACGGCACAAATAAAAAGGGGATGAATTTCGTGATTCTTTCCGCTATCGGAGCCGTGATTACGACATCGCTTTTCAAATACGACATATCAAATTTCAATTCCGTGGAAACGGAACAATTGCTGACGAATATAATTTTAATTGCATACTTTTCAATCGCAATCGCGAGGAGGGGGGAGAATCCGATTAAAATGATGGCAAAGCCGATATTTTTCAGCCAGTCGTTTTCCGACGGAATAGCCATTGCTCTTGGAAGTTTTGCCTATAACTTCGCTCCGGCTTCGGTCGTAATGGCCGGAGGCAGGTCCACTTCGGTATTTTTCTCAATACTTTCCGGAAATCTTTATTTCCACGAAAAAAGAATCTTGATGAAGCTTGTGATATTTATGATGCTCGCTGTCGGAATATTCTTGCTGGTGTAAGAAATTATAAAACATAAAATTTTGTTTCAATTTTTTGACCGTAGCTTAAAAAGCTACAGTCATTTACGGCGTAAACAACATCCTTACAAACTCCAGTTTGTAAGGATGTCTATGGGATTACTGGTGTCAGTAGCCGTGAGCGGAGAATTTTTTTACATTACTCCTCGCTGCCGAATGTAGTAAACCGCTTCTATATTATTGCCTTCCGGGTCCAGTATGAATGAAGCGTAATAATCGGGACTGTAATCCTTGCGCGGTCCAGGTTGGCCGTGGTCTTTGCCTTCTGCGGCAATAGCAGCGGAATGAAAGTCGTGAACCATCTTTTTGCTTTTTGCGAGAAAAGCCACGTGCAGTTTTTCGCTATGCTTTCTTTTAACTATCCAAAAACTCGTGTGACCGTCTGCCATAAACCCGACAGCGCCAGGAAATTCATATTTTATTTTGTACTTGAGCGGTTTCAGCGCTGCGGTATAGAACTTTTTTGCTTTCTTGAAATCCTTCACCGGAACCGAAATGTGTTCAATCATGTTTAAAGTATAGCACTTTTTGGAAACAGGCCGCTCCGGATTGCCAATTTCCGATTGTTGACTTTTTGTCAACAATCTTTGGGTAAGTGAATATTTATTTCCACCCTGTGATTGGTTGAACTATTTCTATACAGATAAGCAGTCAACCAAGCAAAATATCAGACAATTTTCCAGTTGTAGCTAAAAAGGGAACAATCTTTATTCTCTAATTCGCGCGAATTAGAGGAGGTTCATTTTAATTAAAAAAGCTTCATTATGCTTTCTGAAATTTCCTCAATGCTTTGCGCATCCGTTCTGAAGGTTATAGCCGATGGATTTTTTTCTTTTTGAAATATGTCATACAGCTCTTTGAACCTGTCTTTTGAGATATTTGAAATCCTTTTTTCCGGGCTCGCCAATGCTTTTTCAACTCTCTCGTCGAATCTTTTCGCGAGCGTTTCGTACTCGGCATCAAGGTTAATTTCTATTATGTCATAGCCATGCGAGCGGGGCACGCCGAGCAGTTTTTCCCTCCATTCTATCCATAATCCCGAATCGGTAATAATGTCATATTTCATCTCGCACAAGACCTGCGCCATAGAAAGCATTACCGCGTGCACGTCGTCAAAATGCTCATCCGGGGAATATTTGGAAAAAGACCATTTAACGGCATCGTAGGACAAATAAAAAAGGCGGTCCCTCTGTTTTAAAATATTCTTGGCAATAGTACTTTTGCCGGAACAAGAACCTCCGTTAAGTATTATGAATTTCATTTTATTTTGATTTAATAAACCAAACTAGCGTAGAAAAAACTAGGCAAAACATCCGTCACTATCGCAATATGAAAAGTCAAAATTAAAAATGCAATAGAAAATATCCAAATAGATATTTTTATTCTTTTTTCAGAATTTTCTTCTAAGATCTCTTCCATGTGATTATTATACTTTAATACAGCTTTTGTTTGCGTAATAAACTTAACACGATTTTGTGAAAACGAGATTGATTGCCATAGGCGGGAAAAGGGACAATAACTCCGTTATTGATCACGTTAAAAGATTTTTCCGCGAGATAAGGATTAAGTATTTGACAGACATTCTTTTTAATAAGTAATATCGGTATTCGTTCAGCCCTTATCTTTTTTGGGTCTAATAATAATTTATTAAGGTTAAGGGATTGTTTTATGAATATATTTCTCTTTTTTGGTAAAAGTTTATCTATTGGTCTATAAGTTGAATCCATCAGATAAAAGCCTTTTTTCTGAAATTTTTTCAAGCCATATTCTTTTTCTTTGTTTAATGGTTTATATTTAATTATTTTCATTAATGCCGCGAACAAGGGTTCTGTGGTAAGCCCAGTATTGTCATAAAAATACTTACCCGACGAAGGGGGCGATTCCGCAATAATGATACATTTAACCTTTTTTGGTTTGTATTTTTTTCTTAAATTTAAATAGTAAATTAGTGAATGCATAAATTTAGGCGGATATCCACTAATAACTCTCAATCAAAAATCTTTTTTTAATCCCTTTTCAAGAAATATATAACTATAGCGGCATTGAGAAAAAGACCAATAAAAAGAGCAAGTAAGCTTGAGCCATTGTTTTGTATAGCCATGCCATATAAATAACTTAAATGATCAGCACCAAACAAAAATGGATAAAATATTCTGATATTAAGATAAGTATAAACTACTAAAACCAATATACTTATATTTCTTTTTGATAATAATTCCATACCTAAGAGTATATCATATTTTAATTATCTTTATTCCCCAAATTCTCCGCCAAACAAACTTCCATTTATATCTCTACTATTACTGAAATCGGCAGATGGTCTGACCCTTTTGAATTTTCGACCTTGAACGAACTTGTTTTAATATCTTTGCTGGTAAAAATGTAATCCAAGCGCGTATTGATTGCTTGCGGGATACACTTACTGCATCCTTCCGGATAAACGCTCCATGTGGGCGATGACGCAGGGTCTGCGTCCATCATAATCCCGCGCATTTTTTGTATGGCTATGCTATCCGGCGCGGCGTTAAAGTCGCCCATTACTATAGTATTATCGCCCGGCAAAACTTTTATGAGGCTATCAACTTGCATAACTTGTAGTTCGTCCGGTTTCTGATGGGTATGTAGCAGATGAGTTGAAAATACGTGTAACGCTTTATTATTCCCGACTTGGATATCGGCTTGTATCGCGGCGCGGCTGTTCACTTCAGATAACGTATGTGTCTTGCTTTCGATAATATTGTACCTGCTGAATATCGCAGGGCCGTCTTTCCATACTTTTCCGCCCCACTCTTTTGTTACAGGGGCAAATACATATTTATAGCCCAGACCCTCGAGATATTTTATGACATCTCGTTTCGGGTCATCTGTTTGGACTTCCTGGAGACCGATAATATCCGCATCTGACGTCTTGAGAAAATCGACGATTTGGTCGAAATGTCCGTCAATCCAAATATTCCACGATAAAATTTTTAACTGCATTTTTATTCAGGACAGATTCTCCGCCAAACAAACCTCAAGCGGGACAATCGCAAATGGGGAATATCGCATTTCCGAATACGCCCTGATAAAAGATTTTATGAGCTTTACCGTTTTGGCAGTTTCGGATTCCATCGCCAGTTTTTTGAGTTTTACGATTTCATCGGTTGTAAGTTCCGATTGGAATATTTTTTCAAGTCCCGGATTTAGCTTGAGCGAAAGCACTTTACGCAAATAGTGAATCAAATCTTTTATAAGCTGGACGAGATTGTGTCCTTCTTCGTTTATCGTCGCGAGATAGTCCAATGCTCCTTTCAAATCGTTCTTTATAATGAGCGAGGCGAATTCCTCAACTTTCTTGAGTCCGACGCGTCCGGTCAGGCGTTCGGCGGTTTCCAGATTTATTTTTTCGCCGAAAGAGGCGATCTGGTCCAAAAGCGATTCGGCATCTCTCAAGCTTCCTTCGCCTGCCGCCGCCACGAGTTCCAGCGCCGCCGGGTCAATATCTATTTTTTCCGCTTTGGCCATAACCGCCAGCTTTTCCATTATTTTTACTTTCGGGATTTTTTTGAAAAGAAATCGTTGGACGCGCGAAGTGATAGTTGCCGGAAGTTTTTCGTATTCGGTTGTGGCGAGAACAAGCACCACGTGCGCCGGCGGTTCCTCAAGCGTTTTCAAAAGCGCGTTGAAAGCCGGGCCGGTGAGCATGTGAACCTCGTCTATTATATAGACCTTGTATTTGCTTCCGACCGGAGCCGATTTGATGCTCTCCTTTATATTGCGGATCTCGTCTATTCCGCGGTTGGAGGCGGCGTCTATTTCGATGACGTCAAAAGAGGAGTTGGAATCCACTTCTTTGCAGGAACGGCATTCGTTGCAGGGCTCGCCGAGCTTTGCGAACGCGGAGTCTGTCTGCCGTTTTTCGCAATTCAGCAACTTTGCAATCAGGCGGGCGGTGGTTGTTTTGCCCGTGCCGCGCGAGCCGTAAAAAAGATAACCATGTCCGAGCCGGTTCTGGGCGGCAGCATTTTTTAGTATTTCAACGTTGGTTTCCTGCCCGACCAGTTCGGAGAGCAGTTTTGGGCGATATTTGCGGTAGAGCGCGAGTGCCATTTGGTTTAGTTATTAGTCATCAGTAATCAGTCATCAGTAGTTATAAAAACCTGACATCTGGTGTCTGGTGTCTGATTGCTATATCTTATGCCAACTTATTGTCATGGGCAACTTTTATGGATATAGTTTACTTTATGAAAGTGCTATTAGGTGGTCTTCTCGCGTTCATGGGCAGTGCCTCGTTTTTTTTGTTTTTTTCGCCACGGACCGTGGTTTTACAGAACCAAACGGGCGCTGTTTCGGCGCAAGCCGTAAATCTGCCATCTGTTCCCGAAGCGACGACAACTTCCGATTTGTCGGAAACCAAGAAAAACGGCTCCGGCGATATTGCAAACCAGGCACAGCTTCCTAATCCTCCGCAAATCGCGAAAGCGATTTACATAACCGGATGGTCGGCGGGCTCATACAATAAAATGACTTCGCTTATCAATTTAATTGAAGCGCGCGGGCTTAACGCCGTTGTCATAGACATAAAAGATTATTCCGGATATGTGTCCTACGCGATGGACGTTCCCGAGGTGAAAGCGAGCGGAGCCGACAAAGAATTGAGAATTATACGCCCAAATGAACTGATTAAACGGCTCCACGACAAGAATATTTACGTCATCGGGCGAGTCACCGTTTTCCAGGACCCGATTTTCGCAAAAGCGCATCCCGAATTGGCGCTTAAGGACAAGAACACAGGCAAACTCTGGGTGGATAATCATAAACTCGCCTGGCTCGACGCGGCCGGACAGCCGACCTGGGATTATATAATTTCAATCGCCAAAGACGCGTTGAATCGCGGTTTTGACGAAATAAATTTTGATTACATACGTTTCGCTTCCGACGGGAATCTTGGCGCCATCAGTTTTCCTTTCTGGGATGAAAAAACAGCCAAGCACCTTGTAATTAAAAAATTTTTCGCGTATCTCCGCGAGCAGCTGCCTGACGCGAAACTTTCCGCCGACCTTTTCGGCCTTGCAACTTTTGACACATGGGACGACCTTGGCATAGGGCAGGTGATTGAAGACGCTTACCAATATTTTGATTACGTCAGCCCGATGGTTTATCCGTCGCATTATGCCGCCGGAACTTTGAATTATAAGAATCCCGCAGACCATCCTTACGAGATAATAAAATATTCCATGGATAGGGCATTAGAGAGATTAACGGCAAGCAACAAAAAACAAATAACAAATGGTTCGACAAGTTCACCACAAGGCAGTTCTTCTACAAGCACTTCAACGCCAGTAACAACTATCAATCCGCCGTTTCGCGCCAAGCTCCGGCCATGGCTCCAGGTTTTTGACCTCGGCGCCGTTTACACGCCTGCGATGATTGCCGAAGAAATACGGGCGTCCGACGACGCATTCGCGAGTTCCAGCAGTAAATATGGCGGATGGCTTTTATGGGACCCGGCGAATAATTACAAAAATTTCAAATAACCAATGACGGCATACGAATTAAAGATGGAAAAATTTCAGGGGCCAATCGGCAAGCTTCTGGAACTTATAGAGTCCAAAAAGCTGGAAATAGCGGAAATCAGCTTGGCCGAGGTGACCGGCGACTTTTTGGAATATCTCAAAAAACTGGAAGAACCGCAGGCCGGCGAGACAAAAGAGGAATACCAGACAAGATTGCGGGTTTTGGCCGATTTCATAGCCGTGGCCAGTCAACTGATACTTATAAAATCAAAATCACTCATTCCGGACGCGCCTCTTACGAGCGACGAAGAATCGGACATAAAAGAACTGGAGGCAAGATTGAAAATTTACCGCGCCTTGAGGCCGGCAATGAAGCTCGTCCAGAACCGCTGGCGCGAAGGGACGAAAGAATTCAGCAGACCGTATTTTTTAAGCGTTGCTTTTCCGAGAGCCGCTTCCGGCGCGAATATTTTTTATCCCGGCGCGAATCTTTCAATTGAATCGCTGACTGCTTCTGCCGAGAGGATAGCCGCCGTGGTGCAGAAGTTCGTTTCCGAAGAAGCAACCGTCGCCAAGGAAATGGTTTCAGTTGAGGAGAAAGTAAAGGAGATAATAGAGCGCCTTCAGAAATTTGCCGAGGTCAGTTTCAGCCATTTTCATGGGAATCGCGAACGTTCGGAGGTGATAGCCGCGTTTCTCGCGATTCTCCATATGGCCCACGACCAACTCGTTTTTCTTGAGCAAAAATCGCATTTTTCTGATATAATGATAAAAAAATCAGCGAATAGCGAATAAATTACGAATCTACGAATTCGTATATTCGCAACAAATTCGTTATTCGTTGATGAAAAACCATGAATTTTGAACAAAAACTGGCCGAGCTTGAGGCGCTTCTTTTCATTCACGGAGAGCCGCTCGCAAAAAAGAAAGCCGAAAAAATTCTTGAATTGGGAAAAGAAGATTTAGAATCCCTTGTTTCGGAATTGGAAAAACGCCTGTCTGCCGAAGACAGGGGACTGGCGCTTATCCGCGACAACGAAAAAATACAGCTTGCCACCAAGCCGTTATTCGCCAAGCTCATAGAGGGTTTCGTGAAAGAAGAAATGAGCGAAGACCTTACTCCAGCCACACTTGAAGTGCTTTCCATAGTCGCGTATCTCGGGCCGGTTTCCAGAGCGCAGATAGATTACCGCCGGGGAGTGAATTCTTCATTTACTTTGAGAAACCTTATGCTCCGCGGATTGATAGAACGTATTACCGACCCGGAGCGCGCCACTTCTTTCCTTTACCGTCCGACTTTTGAATTTTTCAGGCATCTTGGCGTGAACGGCAAGGAAGAACTGCCCGATTTTGAAAAGTTCAGGGCCTCGCTGTCAGTTTCGGAATTTTCAGAATCGCCGGAAATTCGCCAGGAAAATTCTTAATTTAAAATGAACACCGGTCATAAAATTTTTTTCATCGGAGTAGTGATTTTATCCGTGGCCGCAGGCAGCCGTTTCAACGACACCAGCGGAGCGAACGGCAATCCCCCAGCTTCAATTATAGTTTCGACATCCGACCAAAAGCCTATTCCGGAAAATTCTTCGCCAGTGGCAACAGTCGAACCGGCGGCACAGAACGATTCAACTACCGGAAGCAACATCCAGGTAAGCGGACAGCCGGAAATTTTGTCTCCGGCTCAGGACAATTCAAAAAGCGCGCTGAATAACGACGCTCTTCTTAAATCCGATTCAGCATCCGGTATCGGCGCGTTCCGGCAAACTGGTTCCGAAGCTCCGCCAGAGATTCAGGCACAGTCCGCGCTCGTGGCAGACCTCAAAACGGGGGAAGTTTATTTCCGGCTGAACCCGACGCTTCGCTGGCCGACGGCATCGCTTACCAAGCTAATGACGGCAATGATCGCGCTGAAAAACATTGATTTGGCAAAGCCGGTAAAAATCGGAGAAGAAAACGCCGGGGCTATGGAAGAAGCAACCCATTCGATGGACTTCCCTCAATCCGATTCGGGACAGGCAGGGCAGGCTACATCAGCCGCGTTTTTCAAGCCGGGCGATGTTTATTCAGGCAACGATGTTCTGGCGGCCATGCTTATCATTTCTAAAAACGAAGCTGCCGAGGCATTCGCAGACGCTTACGGCAGAGCCGATTTTATGATGGCGCTCAATGCCGAAGCAAGAGATATTGGAATGAGTTCAACGAATTTTTCCGATCCGAGCGGGCTTTCTGTGGCCAACCAGTCTACGGCGCTTGATTTGCAGAAGCTGGTTTTGAACATTTATAGGAATTATCCGAAAATATTTGACATAACAAGAAAAAAATCTGCAACCATAACGGAACTTAATTCCAAGAAGAAAATAACGCTTTCCAATATAAATACTTTTGCCGGTACAACTGGTTTTACCGGCGGCAAGACCGGCTACACCGGTGACGCCAATGGAAATATCCTTTCTGTTTTTTCATACGGCGGAAGGCCGGTTCTGGTGATAGTACTAGGCACGGATGACAGTTTCGGCGAGACAAGCGCCATTTTGGAGTGGTTTGAGAAAAATTTTCAGAAAAGCTGATAATATAACATGGGACAAGAAAATATTTTTTTAATAGTAAAAACGCTGATACTTTTCGTTTTCTCTTTCGGGATTGCAATTGTTTCGGCTCCGTTTCTAATAAAATTTCTTTATTCGGCCAAGGCCTGGAAAAAGAAGCCGAGAGAAGAAACTTTCGGCGGCGAGAAGACGCCGATTTTTACCAAGCTTCACGCCGAAAAGGAAGTCAACACGCCCAGGATGGGAGGAATACTTATCTGGTGGACTGTGCTCGTGACAACACTATTGGTTTCCTTATTCTCAAAAATTTTCGGTGGAAGTTTCTGGCCGCAGATGAATTTTGTTTCCCGTTCGCAGACATGGCTCCCAATTTTCACTTTGATTTCGTCTTCCTTGCTCGGGCTTATAGACGATATTTTCGTGGTCACCAATAGGGGCGGGTATATAGGAGGAGGGATACGCTTGAGATTGCGGCTTTTTCTGATATTTCTTATCGCTTCAGTAGGCGCCTGGTGGTTTTATTTCAAACTCGGTTGGGCAAGCATCTATGTTCCTTTTTACGGGAACGTTCAGATAGACGGATTGTATTTGATTTTGTTTGTTTTGGTTGTCATAGCCACTTTTTCTTCAAGCGTTGTAGACGGCCTGGACGGGCTTTCGGCCGGGGTTCTCGCGCCGATTTTCGCTGCTTTCGGAGTTATCGCTTACGTCCGCGGCCAGTACGACCTTTCGTCTTTCATAGCCGTGATAATCGGGGCACTGGTAACTTATTTGTGGTTCAACGTCCATCCGGCCAAGTTTTATATGGGGGAAACGGGAATAATGGGATTGACAGTTACCCTAGCGGTTATTGCGTTTTTGACGAATTCGGTTTTCTTCCTGCCGATAATCGCTTTTGTTCTGGTCATTGAATCGGCATCCGTCATAATTCAGCTTATTTCCAAAAAATTCTTCCACCGGAAAGTTTTTCTTTCCGCGCCCATACACCACCATTTTCAGGCGCTCGGCTGGCCGGAGTCGCAGGTGACCATGAGGTTCTGGATAATTTCAGCCGTTTCAAGCGCGCTCGGCTTGGCACTCTTTTTCTTAGCAAGGTTTTTCTGAAAATCGTTTCAGTAATTGACTTTGTCATCACTTAAGAGGTTTAATGCTTATAGCTTCTTGAATTTCCCCATCAATTTTTCAGCGAGGCAGACAATGAAAAAGACAGACCCGAAGGACTTTCTCCAGCCGGAACCGGTTCCGGAGGAAGGCATCAAACGCGCCGTGGAAATAATGCGGAGCGGCAAACTTTTCAGATATCTCCAGTCAAAACCCGAGGATTCCGAGGTTGCGCTTCTTGAGCGCGATTTCGCGCGGTTCATGGGCGTGAATTATGCGCTTGCCGTGAATTCCTGCAGCAGCGCGATAGTCATCGCGTTGCGGACGACTGGAGCGCATGTCGGCGCGAAGATACTCGTTCCCGCCTTTACTTTCACGGCGGTGCCGAGCGCAATCGTGAACATCGGCGCTGTTCCAGTGGTCGTTGAATGCAATAAGGATTACCGCGTTGACATTCGCGACCTGGAAAAGAAAATAACGCCGGAGATACGCATATTCCTGTTGTCGCACATGCGTGGCAATACTTCCGATATGGATGCAATCATGAATATCTGTCGGGAACGCAGTGTCACGGTTGTTGAAGACGCGGCACACGGCCTGGGTTGCAAGTGGCGCGACAAGCTCGTCGGTTCATTTGGCGTAGCTGGATGTTTCAGTTTCCAGTCCAATAAGATCGTAAACGCCGGCGAAGGCGGAATACTGACAACCAACGACCCGAAGATTATGGCGCAGGCCGTGATTCTCTCCGGCGCCTACGAACGGCTCCATGAGAAGCATTTTTGGAGCGAGGACCTGAACGAGTTTTTCAGGCACTATCGGAAACTTCTTCCACTCTTCAACATGAGGATGACCGAGTACGCCGCGGCGCTTGTCCGGCCGCAACTTCCGCTCATTGAAGAGCGAGGCGTCGTTTTCCGGAAGAACTATGCTTACCTGACGGCGAAATTTGCCGTGTCGGAAAGCATTGAACTTCCGGTTCAGGATGCGCGCGAGCTTCGTGCGCCCGACTCTCTCCAGTTCCGCGTCAGGGATTTTTCGCCGGTGCAGATGAAGCAGTTCATGCAGGAAGTTCGCGCAGCGGGTTTACCTCTTTCCGCGTTCGGCGCCGACGACGACAACGCCCGTGTGCCTTGGAACTGGCAGTACATCGGGAACGCTCCCGATGTGCCCATGACCAAGTCGTACTTAGCGAATGCATGCGACATGCGTTTGCCGTCTACGTTGAAAAATGCCCACCTTGATTTCTTGGCGGAAACGATACTTGCGGCAGTACGCAAAGTGCAAGCGTCGTAGTTCGCCCGGAACATCATCGTGGGAAAAATAAAAAGGCCGCCGGAGATTTACTTTCCGAGCGGCTTCTTTTTTTAATTATTTATTTGCTTTCTTTGCGGACGATTATTATAGGAGTAAGTTCCCGGTCCTGCCCCATAGGGTTATCAAGCAGAACAAGGCGGGCGGTTTTTGCGTCAACTGGCATGCCTTTGCTCATTGCGATTATTTTCACATTGATGTTGTTTCCGTCTATTATGACTGCCGGCAGTCCGGTTTCTTTTTCTATTTTATCGCATTCTTTTTCCGGTTCAGTCGGAGGCAGCGCGGCCCATTCGTTGTAGGGAGGCATAACAATGGGGTTAAATCCGTCTATTTCTCCCAGTCGCTCGCCGACGATTATCCAGAAAAGACCGCGAATTCCGAAAAGTTTTCCGATTCCGCCGACAATCATCGCCAATAAGACGCGCGGCCAGCCTGCCATTTCAACAACCAACTGCATTTTCGGAAGATTGTCCCAGCCAAGGTCGTCTTTATATTTCTTTACGCCTTTTACGACCAATCGCGCCAGCCAGCCGACTTTAACCGTGGAAATGTGCCTCATATTATTCTGGGTTACTGAAATAACTTTCTCTGAAATGGCAATCCAGTCGCCCTCTTTGGCCTGAGGAGTGATATATTTTTTGATTACCGAGACAATACTTTCCCCGAAAGCAATGAGATGGGTTTTTATCGCGATGCGCCGCCAGGAAACATTTTCGACCGGGCGTACGGGTTCAAATGCGTGTTCCATGTTTTTGATGGTTTTAAGCTTAACAAATTTATGATATTTTTGCGATAATTTTTAACCCGTGATAAACTAAATTCGAAATGCTCCAGTCCAAATTATTCACGAAAATAGAAAGAAGTTTTCCGAAGGACGAGGAAGCACCGAACGCGCGGTTTCTGGAAAGAGCCGGATTTGTCTATAAAAACTCGGCAGGAGTTTACTCGTATCTGCCGCTCGGGTGGCGGGTTATACGGAAAATTTCGGACATCATCAGGAAAGAAATGGACGCCATAGGCGGACAGGAAATGTTCATGGCCGCTCTTCACGACAAGCATTATCTTAAAGCGACCGGACGCTGGGACGTTGACGTGGTTTTTAAAGTTGTTTCGGGAGGCGACAAAGAACCGTCGTTCAACATCAGCTGGACGCACGAAGAAATCATAGCCGAGATAGCCAAAAGGTACGTCGGTTCTTACAAAGACATGCCTTTTTCGGCATACCAAATACAAACGAAATTCAGGCACGAACCGCGCGCCAAATCAGGGCTTTTGCGAGGAAGGGAGTTTTTAATGAAGGATTTATATAGCTTCCACGCGGATGAAAAGGATATGTACCGTTACTATGACGAGGTCGCCAAGGCATATATGAAGGTTTTTGAAAGATGCGGATTGAAGGCCTATTACACGTTGGCGGCCGGAGGCGAATTCACGGTCAACAACACACATGAATTCCAAGTTGCTTCCGAAACCGGAGAGGATACCATTTACGCCTGCGACTCGTGCATGTATGCGGAGAACGGCGAAGTTTCAAAACTTTCCGCCGAAGGCGGATCCGCCTCTGGCGGAAAGGACTCCAATAAATGCCCCAAATGCGGAGAAAAAGTTTCCATGAAAAAATCCATAGAAGTCGGAAATATTTTTCCGCTCGGCACGAAATATTCGGAAGCGTTTGATTTGAAATTTTTAGACAAGGACGGAAAACAAAAATTTGTGGTTATGGGTTCTTACGGAATCGGCGTCAGCCGGCTTATGGCTACGGCCGTAGAGGCCCATCATGATGAGAGGGGAATCGTCTGGCCGGAAACAATCGCCCCGTTTAAAGTGCATCTTTTGGAGCTTGGGAAATCTTCGGCTAAAGAGCTTTATGACGATTTACAAAGGGAGAACGTTGAAGTACTCTATGACGACAGAGAAGCCTCGCCTGGAGAAAAACTGGTGGAAGCCGACCTTGTGGGATTGCCCTTCCGCGCGGTTGTCAGTGAAAAAACAGGCAGCAATGTTGAAGTTAAGAGGCGTAACGAAAAAGACGCCAAACTAATGGGCAAAGATGAATTTATTAAAATGGTCAACAGACATCAGTAAGCAGGCATCAGAAATAAAACAATGGTAACCAGAGATTTGACAACAAAAATTAAAATTCTGATTTCTGATAACTATTAACTAATTACTAAAAATATGAGTATTTTCGACAATTTTTTCAAAGAAATAGGAATAGACCTCGGCACCGCAAATTCGCTCATCTACCAGAAAAACCGCGGCTTGGTTTTGAACGAGCCGACTGTGGCCGCCATCAATAATAAGACGATGGAAATTCTCGCAGTCGGCGAGAAAGCGAAAAAAATGCTCGGGCGCACGCCGGACCACATAAGCGTCATCAGGCCACTGGTCAATGGCGTCATTTCCGATTTTGATATGACCCAGGAGCTTCTCCGCCAGTTCATAAAGCGCGTAAACAGAGGCAGCAATCTCGGAGGAGTGCGGCGCGCCATTCTATCCGTTCCGGACGATCTGACCGAGGTTGAACGAAAATCCGTAGAAGACGCAGTCATGCAAGCCGGCGCGGCCAAAGTTTATCTGATGAGCGCGCCTATGGCTGTGGCGCTAGGCGCCGGTTTGCCGGTTGACGAACCGACGGCCAGCTTAGTTGTGGACATTGGCGGAGGCACCACCGACATAGCCGTAATTTCGCTCGGAGGAACGGTTATTTATAGGACGCTCAAAGTTGCCGGCGACAAATTCAACGAAGACATAATAAAATTCATGCGGGAAGAATTCCGTATGGCCATCGGAGAACCTACTGCGGAATTCATCAAGATTGCCGTAGGTTCGGCCATACCTTTGGACGAAAGATTGGATGTAGCCGTGCGCGGCATGGATCTTTCTACCGGTTTGCCGAAGGAAGTTATAGTTAAAAACAGCCAGATACGCGCGGCTCTAGCAAAATCACTCCGTTCCATAACGGAATCAATAAAGGAAATAATAGAACTTGCTCCGCCGGAACTCGTCGGAGACATGCTCAAGCACGGAATTTATCTTTCCGGGGGAGGCGCCCTTCTCCGCGGACTCGACAACCTTATAGAAAGAGAGACATCAGTTGAAACCAAAGTTGTAGACGATCCGCTTACAGCTTCCGCTCGCGGACTAGGCCTTGTGGCAGAAAACTTCGACAATTACAAACACTTTTTGGCCAATCCGTTAAGGCCGTTTGAAA
>CAYHXB010000016.1:9270-15611 GCA_964360535.1 uncultured Candidatus Saccharibacteria bacterium | reverse complement strand
GAAGGAAAATTCGTGGCTATGGTCGGAGACGGCATAAATGACGCTCCGGCTCTGGCGCAATCGGATATCGGCATCGCAATCGGCGCAGGAACGGACGTGGCGATTGAAACGGGCAACATCGTGCTTATGAAATCCGACCCCTACGACATTGTGGCTGCGATACGCTTAAGCAAAGCCACTGTAATGAAAATGAAACAAAATCTTTTCTGGGCTGCCATTTATAACGTCCTTGCTATTCCGGTGGCCGCTGGCGTGTTCTACAACTCGCTGGGTTGGTCGCTTCGTCCGGAAATTGCGGCGCTTTTAATGTCGGCGTCTTCAATCATTGTTGCAACGAACGCAGTGCTATTGAAACGCGTTGAACGCAATCTCACGAAATAAAATGAAGCTCCACACGCAAGCGCATTAAACTCCCCGTCCTTGCTCCGCCTGTCTGTAGCTTAAAAAGCTACAGATGTTAATCGACGTATGGGTTATTAAAAAATCAAAAAAGGATAACAGCCATGGCGGTTTCAGGCGTGAGCACCTGTCCTGCCTGTCCCGACTTGTCCCGAGCCTTGTCGAGGGAATCGGATTGAGGGAAGCCGCGTCAAACGGGCTTTTGTCCTGAGCTTTGTCGAAGGATCGTCGGAAACAGTTTGAGAATTAAGCAGCTTAAGTATTAAAGCAATTTGCCTTTTATTTTTTCAAATTCAAATATTTCCGAATTTCTGATTAATATAGTCCTGCTTGTCGTATAAGAAAGTCCTTTGTTGGGTTGTGCTTCAAAGCCAAGGTATACGCAATTTACCCCACGGTTCTTAGTTTCATTTATTGCCGGCTGGAGGTCGGAATCGGAACTGCCAAGTACTATTTCATCGGCCTTCTTGTCGCAAGCCGCGACTACCATGTCAACGGCAATTTTTACATCAACGCCTTTTTCTCTAAACACTAAAGCTGTCTTACCATTTTGAATTTCCTCCATCTGCCCACGAACTCTCCCGCTTAATATCACATCAAAACCCTGCATCTCCAGATGAGTTTTCAGAAGACGTTGTTCCTCAATAAGTTGGCGAGATTTCTCTTTACTCTCTTTATGCTCTTTTATGTGAGCGAAATAAAAAACTTTTCGCTCAAAATCAATGCCGGATAACGCCTTGCTCAAAAGTCCCTTGAAATCATATTCGTGCCAAACGAGCTTGCCTTTCCCAGCCTCCTTGAAAACGGATTTTATTTTACCCTTAAAGTTCTCGCCATCAATAAATAAAAACTTCACCATTACAGCCTATTTTACCATTTAGGAAACAAAAACCCCAGCGGACCTTGCGGCTGGCCGGGGCGTGTATGTACATAATATACATTGTCTTCGGACAAAAATCAATACTTATCCACAGCCGTTTTTATCCTTATTTTTAATGGCGGTTTCAAGCGTGAGTGTTATCGGAAACAGTTTGAGGATAAAAAATAAAAAAACTCGCGCGAATGAGTTTCTTTTGCTCAGATGTTAGACCTGATTTCTAAGGGCAAAGAACTTTCAGGAATTACTATGCCTTCTCTAAAGAGCGACTCGTTTTCATTTATTCGTTTGAAAGCAGAATCTTTTTCAGACCAAATTGCGAAACATTCAGAGAGAGATAAACTTTCATCAATTCTAAATATAGAATCCTCAAAACTTAAATATGTAAATGATTTTGAAGATGTAGTTATATCTATGCCTTTCCGTATTTCTTCGTAGTATTTTTCGATATCGCCTATTTCCTTTCTAATACTTGCTCGTTCCTTTTGAGATAGTTTTCGATCTACTTCTAGAACCCACTCTAATGTATGTTTAAAAGATTTGCGTTCATTGTTATACTTATGTACTAAATATATTAGCACCCAATATACAATAATTATCGGCCAGGCTCCCAATTTTATCGGATCGCCATACTCATCGTAAGAGATAAATGGGTCCCACTTTGCGAAAAAATATAGAATTATTGGGACGCCAAAAATATAAAAAACAAAACCGATATATTCAATTTGCGTAAGAGCTTTTTCTTTCAAATTTTTCTTCATTTTTATCTTGCCGGATTCTCACGATCTCTACGCATTATACGAGGCCCAGTCATTCCTTCTTGGCTAAAATAATTTTTACACTTAGGACATTGAAAAGAATCAAATCCAGGCCTTTTTGGTAATCGAATAAGTTTTTTATCATTGTCATAGCAATGCATGCAAAAAGGACCATCTTCTCCTAAATAATAAGCATTACTTTGAAATTTTATCTTCCCTGCAATTGCTAAACGTTCTTTTAGTTGTTTATTTTCATTTATAAGCTCTTCAATTTTCTCTCGATTTTTAAAAGAATCATCTAACAAATCTAAAATTTTTTGGTATTCATCTATTTTACCAGCTTCTTTAAAAACGCCATAAAGTTCTTTAATGTTTATCATTGCTTATATTTTAGCACATTAAACATTTCCTACTCCAACTTAAGCGAAAGTGCGAGGACAAAAGAAAGAAATTGGTCTAATATAGTTTATCCTTGAAAAATAAGGATAATGTCTGGGGATAATTAGCCATTGTTGACTTTTTTCAATAAGTGGAATATATTTACTCATGTAAAGGGTGTCCCAGGTGTGGGTGCCCCCTTTGCTTTTTAAGGGATCTTTATCAGATGTTTCGTGTCTATAACTTTGATTAATTCCGTATTTTTCTTTGTAAAATTATCTCTGATTGCCCCGCCGATTAAGTCCGACATCTGCATAGCATTCACGTAGATTGAGTTTATGTGAACAATGTGGGAAATCCTGCTCCTATCTTTGTCCTTATCCCCAATTTGTTTCCTAACTTTTTTGATTAAATAGTTATCAAAAGAATCAAATTTACCATCAAAAAGACGTCTATCCGTCCTATCAATAAACACCTCGACTGAATCAAGGTCATCTTGTTCAATTGCAAAGGATACTGCCTTAACTAAGTTATATTCATCAAATACATTATTTAATTTTGGATTGCCGTCAACTTTATATATTCCTTTGTAGATATCTTTATCGATGAGACGGTAATAGGTTTTTATCTCAAGTTCATTCAATATTTTTAGTAATTCTTTATAAAGGGCTAGAGAAATGTAATTACTTTTAATTTCCTTTGTGTATCCAAATTTCGCTTTCATTTCCATCATTTTATGCTCCATTTGAAATAACTTCTGTTCTGAAAGACATAGTGCTGAGAGAATATAAAAGCGGGTAGTTCCGGTTGGTATTTTTTCCCCATTCTCTCCGAAAATAAAGGGGGCGCCCGGGTCGCCAGATTCATCTACAAATATCAAATGATCAACTTTTGCCATGTTTTAATTTTATTACCACGAATTAAGTAGTCAATAACAAGTATCCTACTCCAACTTCAGCGAAAGTATCTTTGACGAGCCGTCCTCCGCCAGCGTTACGCCGTAAAGGATATCCGCCGATTCCATAATGGAACGGTTGTGGGTGACGATGACGAACTGCGTCTTTTTAGAAAATTCCTCAAGCATTTCGGCGAAGCGGCGGGAATTTCTCGCGTCCAGAGCGGCGTCTACTTCGTCCAAAACCAGAAACGGCGGCGGGCTGACGGAAATTATAGCGAACAGCGCAGCGATTCCCACCAAGCTTCTTTCGCCTCCGGAAAGCGTCTCAAGCGAACTTAATTTCTTCCTCGGCAAGCTCAAGCTTATTTCCAATCCTTCTTCTTTTTCCTCTTCCTCCTCTTCTTCGGCAATTTGCTCAACAACGCCTTCCCTTGATTCGGCTTCTTCTCCTTCTTTTTGTTTTTTCACTACCGGTTTCGGAGAAGTAATGACGAGTTTCGCCTTTCCGCCGTCAAACATCAGCTTGAAGAACTTATCAAATTCCTTGTTTATTTTGTCCAATGACTCCTTGAATCCGGTTTTTATTTTTTCATTCAATTCCCCTATCAATTGCTTCAAATCGTTGCGCGCTTTGTCCAAATCCGCCGATTCGCGCTCCAAGAAAGTGTAGCGGTCTTCGGTTTCGCGCGCTTCTTTGATAAGCGCTTCATCCACTTCGCCGATGCTCGCCAAATCTCCCCGCAGTTTGAAAATGCGGTGCTCTAACGAATTGAAATCGCCCGAAACCGCAGCGGATTGATGACTGAATTCCTCAACAGTTCTTCCCGTCTGCGAAATCTGCCTTTCCAATTCCGAAAGACGCAACTGAAGCCGTTCCTTTTCAAAAAGCCGTTCCTGATTCTTGCTTTCCCATCTCTCTATTTTGTCTTTGACGGCTTCCACCATTGAAACCGCCCTTTTGAACACTTCGTAAAAATCTTCCTGGTTCTTTTCAAGCGAATTTTCCTCTCCGCGGTGCTTGGAAATCTCGGAGTCCAGCTCCAAAAGATTCTTTTTGAGTTCCGAAAACCGGTTTTTCAGACCCGAATTCCGAATTACTTTCGTGCCGCTCTCAAGCGTGGAATCTATTTCCGACAAAAGCGCCGAGATTGTTTTACGCAAATTACTGATGTCGGCGTCAAGTAAACCCGAAAGCTTCAATCTGACTTTTTTCAGAAGTTCCGAAAGACGCGCCGGCGGAGCGGAAACCTGCCTTGAGGATGCATCTTCCATTTCCATCTGGACCTCAAGCCGTCCCAGTTCTTTCTGGAGTTCGCTTCTTTTTTCAAAGAGAAGCTGTGTTTTCTTTTTTATCTCGGTGAGTTCCTGGCGTTCTTTGGGCTGTCCGGCTTCAACTTTCTTGAGATTATTTTCTGCCGATTCTCTTTCCTTGTGCAAAACTTCCAGTTCGTTTTTATGCGAAACGATTTCCTTGTCCGATTCCGAAATCTTTCCGTTTAGTTCGCGAAGTTGGCTTCCGAAAAACATATTTTCACCTTCGCGGAGTTCCTGCTCCAAAGTAGAGCGCTTTTCCCAGCGTCCCGTCTGCCTTTTAAGCGACCGCAGATGCGGCGCGAGTTCTTTCATCAGCGCCTGCGCTTTGTCCAGGTTTATCTGCGTGTTTTTGAGCCGGCGTTCGGCAGAGTTCTTTTTGAGCCGGTATTCGCGTAGTCCGAGCATTTCTTCAAGCATTTCCCTGCGGATTGCCGGAGCAGCCTGTATGAAAACATCGCTGTTGCCCTGGCTAATGACAACAAGTCCTTTGGTGCCTAGCCGCGCTTTTGCGAAAAAATCTATGAGGTCTTTCAGCCGGACTTCCGCCTTATTTATGAAAAATTTGTTGTCGCCGTCACGGCTGACCTGACGGGTAACCACGACTTCCGAAAATTCGGAAGGAAAGAAATTCCCGCTGTTATCAAAATGAAGGGAGGCCTGCGCCTGTCCCACGCGCGGGCGCTTGGGCGTTCCGGCGAATATGAGGTCTTCGGCTTTTGCTCCGCGGAGATTCTTTGATTCCCTTTCGCCCAAAAGCCAGCGGACTGCGTCTATTACATTGGATTTTCCAGAACCGTTCGGGCCGACAATGGCCGTGATTCCTGTCGGGAATTCAATTGTTGTTTTTCCTGCGAATGATTTGAAGCCGTTTAATTCCAGGCGTTTGAGCGGGTTGGGCATAACCTTGAAATTCTAAATTAGAATATTGAAATTTGAAACAATTTTTAAATCACAGTTATTCAAACTTCTAAAATTTGTTATTTGTAACATTGTAATTTGTTTAAAATTTGGGATTTAGTGCTTAAGATTTTTAAGAGCAGATTTGGCTGCTTCTATTTCACCTTCCTGTTTAGATGCTCCCCTGCCTTCGGCGATAAGTTCGTCTCCGAAATAAACTCCTATTCGGAACTGCTTTTCGTGAGCCGGCCCCTCTTCATCAATGACATCATAAGACGGCGTCACTTTATTTTTTTCCTGTATCAATTCCTGAAGTTCGCTCTTGGCATCCCTGTAGCTTCCCGTTTTCAAAACTTCATCAAGATGCGTCAGAACAAATTTGCTTATGAATTTTTCCGCAACAGCAAAACCTCCGTCAAGATAAAGCGCGCCGATAAGCGCCTCCATGGCGTTGGCGAGAATTACTTCTCTCGCTTTTGCGGAACCGCCTTTTTCTCCCCTAGACATAAGAATGAAATTTTCCAGGCGGAGCCCGTCGCCGATTCTCGCGAGCATCTGATAATTGACCAGTGCCGCGCGAAGAACGGTCATCTTGCCTTCGGCTTCGTTCGGAAATTTTTTGAAAAGCGATTCGGTTATGGCCAATTCCAAAACAGCGTCGCCTAAATATTCCAGGCGCTCGTTGTGCGGCAGATGCCATTTTGTATTTTCGTTCAGATACGAGCGGTGCGTCAGCGCCTCAACCAAAAGGTCTTTCTTTTTGAAAGTGTATCCGATTATGTTTTCCAGTTCTCCTGAAATTATATTTTGATTAGTCATT
>CAYHXB010000016.1:1526-9170 GCA_964360535.1 uncultured Candidatus Saccharibacteria bacterium | reverse complement strand
CCGGCTTTTCCTCAGGAGTTCTTCCTGCGTTTTTTTCCATTTCTCTGTAAACCGTGCCGAGCACGCCGTTTATGAACTTAACGGAGTTCGGCCCGCCGTAATTCTTGGCGACTTCAATGGCTTCGTTTATGGCGACTTTCGGCGGAACTTCTTCTTTATCAGCGTACAAAAGCTCGTAAAGCCCTATACGAAGGACGTTTCTTTCAACCATAGCGATTTTCTCAAGCGGCCATTCGGGAGCGGCTTTTACTATTATTTTATCTATCTTGTCCAAATGCTCAACGATGCCCTTCAGTATGCGCCACGCAAAATCCGGCTCGTCTATGCCCGGAGCGAATTCCGCAAGGTTGCGTTCAAGAATCGCGGTGACATCTTTTTTGCGATGATAAAAATCCCATTCATAAAGGGACTGGAGAACGACGCTTCTTACTAAATGTCGAGTTGCCATGCTGTGAGTGTTCGCTAATAATGCGAATTTAGCAAATAATGCTAATGATAAATTGTAAAATTACGTGGTCATCGACTATATTCGCATTATTTCGCGCATATTAGCATTATTCGCGATTACTATTATTTCCCGCACTGGGCGCAGGTTCTGTGCGGTGTTTTCGGCCCGCTGCAATTTTTGCAAACCAAAAGTTTCACTTTTTTCAAAGCCAAATGCGAGCGTCTCCGCCCGACTTTTCCTTTGCTGTGATGTTTTACTGGTACGCCTCCCATTTGAATAGATTCTACTTTATTTTTTGGAGAAATGTCAATCTGTGGACAGGGCTTGGGCCGTGTTTTTTAATTGCTCTTATATGACGCTTCGTCCCGTATCCTTTGTGGATTTCAAAGCCGTAGCGGGGATGTTTTTTGGAAAGTTTTTCCATATATTTGTCCCTCCGGACTTTGGCGATAATTGAAGCGATTTTTACGGCAGTTATTTTCTCGTCGGCCTTGATTATGGTCCTAGCGTCAAAATCCTCCTGATTTTTTATATATAATCCCCCGTCCAAAAAGATACTAAACATTCTCACATTCTTGAGAATGTGAGAATGTTTTGGGGATAACGATTTGATTAACCGTTCGCAGGCGGCGCTCGCGGCGCGGTTGGCCGCTTTTGATATGTTTATCTTTTCAATCGCCCTTGGATAAATTCTCCCGATTTTATACGAAATTTCCGGAGTGGATTTGAAATATTCCACCCACAATTTCCGCGATTTCGGAGAAAGTTTTTTGGAATCCTTCAGCGCGCCGAGTTTCCTGTTGGATATTTTAAGATTTGCGGGAAAACAAACCGCCGCCACAACAACCGGCCCGGCAAGCGCTCCCCGCCCGACTTCGTCTATGCCGATGACATATTTTTTAGTCCGGCCTTTCATTCATTAAAAATAACAAAGAACGGACAAAACAAAAAATCCGCTTGCGCGGATTTCTATCATTTCTTCATTTTGAGAATTATCCTCTTCTCTTCCGGTTTTACCGAGTCAATCACGAACTGCTTGGATTCTTTCGGTATAAGTACTTTCTTCATTTCATCGGCGCCGCCGAATTCCGAAATGTGAATGAGTCCCTGGATTCCTCCTTCAAGCTCAATGACCGCTCCGAAAGGATTGAATTTGTAAACGGTGCCCGCAACTTCCTGCCCTGCTTTGTACTTCGCGGCAACTTCCAACCATGGATCCGCTTTAAGCGCTTTCATTGAAAGGAATACTCTGCCTTCCTTTATGTCTATGATTTTTACTTTGACCGGCTGGTCTATGGCGACTACTTCCTTCGGGCTGTCTATTATGCGGTGTTCCACTTCGGAAATATGAACCAATCCCTCAATCTGCGGATTATCCACGAACCTGACGAATATTCCGAAATCGGCGATTCCCGAAACAATGCCATCGACATCCTGCCCGACTTTGTAGGCAGCCAGAAGTTCTTTGACGTTAGCCGAAAACATTTCCCTTTCGGAAACAATCAGTTTGTTGTTGCGCGAATTTACCGCTATGACTTTCACGTTGAATTCCTGCCCGGTAAAATCTTTAAGCGCTTCCATTCCTTTTTGCTGGTCGCCTTCCGCGGCTTTCGGATAATGCTCGGAAGAAAGCTGGGAAAGAGGCAGAAACGCTTTCAGCCCCAAAAGGTCCACGAGCAGTCCGCTCTGGTTGGAACCGGTTATTTTCACTTTGACAACTTCTCCGGTTTCCTGAAGTTCCTGAACCTGTTGCCACACTTTCTGTTTTCCGGCTTCGGCAAGCGAGAGTTCTACATATCCGCCTTCGCCGTCAGTGGTTTCAACGCGCGCCGAAATCTTCCCGCCTATTTCGAGCTTCTTGATGATTTCCCTGGCGTTTACGAGTTCCACGCCGAAAACGATTCCTGTTCCGAATCTGCCCAAATCAAAGAACACTCCTCTTGGGGTTTTTTTCATAAGAACCGCTTCCACTATTTCTCCGTCGCGGAGACGGACATTGGAAAGCTCGTCTTTTATGGATTCGAGAACGGCTGTTTTTGAATTTCTGTTTTCTGTAGGCATATTAAATAACCTGATGATTATAAGCGAACAGCCCCTAAAAAATCAAGTGTTCATAAAAATGAATAAGCCAGCAAGATAAACCTGCTGGCTTTAATATTCTGGTGTCATTTCTAACGCGCTCTGACGACACGATGCGCAAATCTCCTGTATTACTGCAAACCCAAGATACTGCTACAACTTGGCTATAATTTCGTTAGCCGAGCTGATTGAAAAGATTTTCCACAACTTTAACGCATTCCTGCTCAATAACTCTACGATCAGGAAAACATACTTCCTCGTCCATTTCGTACTTCATTTCCGCTTCAAGCATAGTTTGATTAATCAAGCCCTTGAGAACTAACTGGGTTAATTCTTCCCGATGCATGCGGACGAATTCTTTAGCGACATCAAGACGCTCAGTATCATCATCATATTCGTCGTAGCATGTCGGCCACGCAGATCTCACCGCAACTGTATCGCAACCGTAAATATAACTTTCACTATACCAATTCTTCTCTGCGCAACTACAGCCTATAGAATTTAAAGCTGATTGGAAAATATCAATTAATCCATGGCCGTATTCGCCGTATGCGTCATACAATCCCTGAATGGAAATTACATCTTCCATAAGGCGATAATTTGTATTCATTACTCTGCTCCTTTTCAAAAAACTGCTTTACTCGACAAGAAAGGATTTCCTGCCTTGTGTCCAAATGATTACATATTTCGGTCAAAAAGTCAATAGTAATGAAAAACATCAATATCTATCTGCACAACTGGTAGATTGCCTCAAAAACACATTTAATATAAAATTGAGCCAATATGGAAACCATCGGCGGAAAGATAAAGTGGATAGACATACTAAAGCCGGCAGGAGAAGAGCTTGCATGGCTGCAGAAGAAATTCGGGCTTCACCCGGTGGTCATGGACGAACTTAAAAATTATTCCGTGCACGGAAGAGTTGAGTCATCAGACGGCTATCTCTACCTTATATACCATTTCCCCATTTACGATGCTGCCGAAAAAGTTTCGCGCCGCGCAGAAATAGATTTCATTGTCACTAAAAAAGACTTGATAACCGTGCGGTACAACGATGTAGATGTTTTTAACGAATTTAGGAAATCGTTAAATGGAGGTAAAAATTTTCCGAACACCACGCTTGAACTTACTTATCACCTTATGGCGCATCTCATAAATTTCAACCAGCGCCAGCTGAACCACATTCAGGAAAAAACCGAAAACATCGGCACTGAACTCTTTAAGGGAAACGAGGGCAGTCTCCTTAAAGAAATATCATATGTTAAGCGAGACATTTCCGAATACCAGCTCATAGCCAAACCGCAGCAGCATCTTTTTTCGTCTCTCGTTGAAAGAGGGCAGAATTTCTGGGGGCCGCAGAGCAAAATTTATCTTGAAGACATTCTCGGAAAATATCTTAAGCTTCTCGCGCGGCTGGAATATCACCGTGAGGCCATACTGGATTTTGAAGCAACAAATAATCAGCTGCTTAACGTAAGAAATAACGAAGTAATGAAAATGTTCAACACTCTTGCCTTTACGACTTTCCCAATGATGCTTATCGCCGCGCTATTTGCCGTAAGGGCCGGCGGCGTTCCCCTTGAAGACAACCCTAACGGTTTTTGGCTCCTTGTAAGCGGAATGGCTATAGCCGTTGTCGTGATGCTCATATTTTTCAAAAAGAAGAAGTGGCTTTGATAACAAATGCCTATCCAGATTTTTGACACTCTTTCCGAAAACAAAAAAGCGCTTAAGAAACCATCTAAGGGAAAGAAAATAAGGTTATTCGTCTGCGGCCCTACTGTTTACGGTCCCATACACATAGGAAACGCGAGAACCTATCTCATTTTTGACATGTTTGTCCGATATCTCCGCTCGACTGGTATAAGCGTCTTTTACCTGCAAAATATAACTGATGTTGACGATAAAATAATCGCCCAAGCAGTTAAGGATAGCTCTGATTCAAAAGTAATCGCTGACAAATATAAGAAAATATATCTTAAAGACGTTAAAACTCTAGGCATTTCTTCGGTAAACCGTTACGCACCGGCAACTAAGTATATTCCGGAAATAGTAAAACAAGTGAAAACACTTGTTCGCAAAGGCAATGTTTATAAGATAGACAATGATGGATACTATTTTGACGTAACAACATTTCCTGAATATGGAAAATTGGCGCGCCGCACAATTGCCCAAGCAGAAGACGGCCTTAGCCGTATAGACGAAAGTGTTTTAAAAAGAAATAAAGCGGATTTTTGTGTCTGGAAATTTTCTAAGGCTGGAGAACCGAAATGGAAAACAGAACTCGGCGCCGGGCGACCGGGTTGGCATATAGAAGATACCGCGATTACTGAATATTTTTTTGGACCTCAGTATGATATTCACGGCGGAGGCATAGATATAAAGTTTCCACATCATGAAGCGGAAATTGCCCAACAAGAATCGGCATCCGGGAAAAAACCTTTTGTGAAAATTTGGATGCATGCCGGAGCACTAACAGTAAATGGAAAGAAAATGTCCAAAAGTTTGGATAATTTTATTACACTTAGGGATTTCTTGAAAAAATATCCTGCAGACATACTGCGAGTTATGGTTTTAATGCACCATTACCGTTCTCCTATGGACTATACGGAGAAATCAGCCGAAGATGCTGAAATTTCCCTTAACAATATAAAAATATTCCTTGCAAAAACAGACCTAGCGATAAAAAAAGGCAGCGGTACTTTGTCCCATAGTTTTAATTTCCCAACAATTTTTGAAAGAAGTTTAGCGAATGATTTTAATACACCGGTAGCGCTAGGAACAATTTTCCATTGCGTAAATTACGGCAATAAATTAATCTGGCAAATGAATAAAAAATCACTTAAAGAAACAAAGGATTTTATCAAAAAAGGACTGGAGTTGTTCGGAATATCGACAAAACTGCCCAAAATACCCTTAAAAATAAAGGGAATGGCTGCCCAACGGGAGAAATTAAGAGATAATAAACAATTTACGCAGTCTGACGCTTTGAGAAAAGAAATTGAAGGTTTAGGATATATAACTGAAGATACCCCGTGGGGACAACTCATCTGGCCATCACGACAATCAAAATGACCGCGCCCAAAAGACCAAAACTTCCTCCGCAGAATCTTGAAGCCGAACAAACTGTTCTCGGTTCAATTCTCATAGACAAAAACGCCATTTTCAAAGTCGCCGACCAATTAAGGCCAGACGATTTTTATGCGCCGGCTCACGAAAAAATATACCAAACAATTCTTGAGCTCTTTGAAAAGCACCAACCGATAGACATTTTAACTTTAACCAATAAGCTCAAAGAAAAAGAAGTTCTGGGAGATGTAGGCGGTTCGGCATATCTTGCCGAACTTACCAATCAGGTAACCACGGCCGCCCACCTTGAACACTACGTCAAACTGGTCCGCGACAAAAAATTCCTGCGCGACCTCATTCAGGCATCTTCGCAAATAAACGAAGATGTTTTTCAGCCGGACAAGGATGTGGAAGATATCATAGACAATATTGAGCAGAAAATTCTGGCTATTTCGCAAAAATCTGCGCCGCAGAATTTTATGCTTCTTCGCGACGAACTGAAAACGGCTTACGAAAGAATTGAACGGCTTCATCAGGGCAAGGGCATGCTCCGCGGAGTTCCGACAGGATTTCCCGATTTGGACAATATGCTTTCCGGATTACAGAATTCCGACTTGGTGATTCTCGGAGCCAGGCCTTCTCTCGGCAAAACAACTCTTGCTTTGGACATCGCCCGCCACGCGGCGCTCGTAGCCAAAATTCCGGTCGGAGTATTTTCGCTTGAAATGTCCCGCGAGCAGGTTATCGACCGCCTGATATCCGCAGAATCGCAGGTTCCACTTTGGAAACTCCGCACCGGACGCATCAGCGACGACACCGAATTCCAGATGATACAGGCGGCGCTTGAACGTCTCTCGCACGCCAAAATATTCATAGACGACACGCCGTCCCCGAACATAATCCAAATGCGTTCAATGGCCCGACGCCTGCAAATAGAGCACGGACTCGGTCTTCTGATAGTCGACTATCTCCAGCTGATAGCCCCGAGAACCAATTCCGACAATATGGTTCACCAGATAACCGAAATTTCGCGCGGCCTGAAATCGCTCGGGCGCGAACTTAACGTGCCGGTTCTTGCGGTTTCACAGCTGTCCCGCGCAGTAGACCAGAGAGACCACAAAATCCCCCGTCTTTCCGACCTACGCGAAAGCGGAAGTATCGAGCAGGACGCCGATGTGGTTCTTTTCATTTACAGGAAAGACCACGGCAGAACAGACGCGTCTCGCGAAGAGCAGGATATGGCCGAAATAATAATTGCCAAGCACAGAAACGGCCCGACCGGCTCCATAAAACTTAAATTCGACTCCGAGCGCGTGGTCTTCAAGACAATAGACAGGCGTCACAGCGAAGAGATGGCTGGAGTCACCGAGGAATTTTGAAAATGAAACTTCCTGATTCTTTCCAAAAAATCGCCGATTTGCTGTCGAATTTGCCGTCAATCGGCCCTAGGCAGGCCATCCGGCTTGTTTTCCATTTGATTCACCAGGGGCAAGATAACATACAGAACCTTTCCCAGAGAATCGGCGAACTTAAAAAAATAAAAATCTGCGAGCGCTGTTTTTTTATACACCAAAACACCGGCGCTCTTTGCGATATCTGTGGTAATCCAGGACGCCGACAGGATATAATCGTGATTGTGGAAAAAGAAACCGACTTTATGTCGCTTGAAAACACGGATAAGTTCAACGGGCGTTATTTTATTCTCGGCTCCATACCGAAAAGCGGAATTCTTGAGGATTGGCAAAAGTTGCGGCTTCAGGGATTAAAAACTTTTATTGAGAAAAATTTAAGCGGAGGTGCGGAGGAAATAATTCTCGGGTTTAATCTTACCAGCGTCGGAGATTTCAATTCTTCTCTTCTTGAAAAAGAATTAAGGCCTCTAGCTAAAAAAATAAGCCGGCTCGGACGCGGCTTGCCTACTGGCGGAGAAATAGAATTTGCAGACGACGAAACGTTAGGAAGCGCTTTGGAACGGAGGGAGTAATTTACCCGTGCCTGATTACCATTACGTCTCCGTCCTGAACGACGTATTCTTTTCCTTCAACCCT
>CAYHXB010000016.1:0-1426 GCA_964360535.1 uncultured Candidatus Saccharibacteria bacterium | reverse complement strand
GCCTGCGGCGCCAAACTTCCCCTTTCTATCGTCCAGGCGCGAGTTTCGTCTTCTCCTGTGGTCAAAAAACTTATAAGTCCGAGAACTTCGTATGACTTTTTGATTAGTTCCGGTATCGCCGAAGCAGAACTCAAATCGGCAATAATATAATCGGCGTTAATTTCTTTGATTTTCTGCAGAAGGCCATCGGGAATATCAAATTCTACGCCATTAAGAAGATAAACCTGTTTCTTGGCGGTTAGAAGCTGAATTTCACGGACGATTTCTTCTGAAGCATATTTGATTGCAAGATTGCCCGTGCCCAGTTCCTCGCGGATTTTGTTAAGCACTTCGAAATTCTTGTCGGCTTTTTTATCGCCGCTCCTCTTTTCGGTTTCTAAACTTTTCAGCCGTTTTTCTATTGTTTCCAGGTCTTTCAATATTAGTTCGGCGTTGATTATTTCCAAGTCGCGAATCGGATCCGGCGCGCCCTCTACGTGTATGATTTCCGGGTCTTTAAAAACGCGCAAAACGACAACTATCGCCTGCGTTTCCCTGATATGGGACAAAAACTTGTTGCCCAGCCCTTCGCCTTTGTTGGCGCCCTTAACCAGGCCGGCAATATCGTAAAACTCAACAACCGCCGGAACTATTTTTTTAGAATGGCTGATATCCGCCAGTTTTTGCAGACGTTCATCGGGAACGGTTACGACGCCGACATTCGGGTCAATCGTGGCGAACGGATAATTGGCTATTGTTATTTCCTGCTTGGTAAGCGCCTTGAAAAGCGTGGACTTGCCCACGTTCGGAAGTCCTACTATGCCGATGGAGAGTTTCATTTCTTATTTGCCCGGTGGAACTATCATGTCTCCGAGGAGTTTATAAAAATATTCCGGCTGGTTTTTTGTTTCTATTTTTTTGATTCCCAATTTCATATATAAAAATCTTTTCGTATGAAGAAATGGATGCGACTCCGGCGTGTATTCATAATGTCCGCAAACGCTCCCATCTTTAAATACGCGGATGTGGTATTGATGAGTAAACTCTTCCACATAACGCAAGCTAACAACTTCTCCTTTAAATTTCCAGGCAACAAAATGATTACCGTATCCACGTTCAACTAAAAACTCCACAAATTCTTGTATAGATAAATGCGGAGCAATTTTACCCAAGAAATCTTTTAGCTTGCCGTGCTCAAAAATATTAAAGAGCGAATTCCTCATCAGATAGTGCAAAGGCATGTACACGCGCCAAAAACCGCTTCTAAGAAATTTCGTAGTGGAATCCGGGTAATCCACCGTAGAATATGGAATTGTCTTAAGCCACGCCCTCGCTGAGGATTGAGATTCTGTTTGCATATTTCAATAACGATTATATTGTCAGATTAGCTTTTAGTACACAAGTATTATATCAAATTGGACCTGAATTTTCAAAAAGGTAAAAAATG
>CAYHXB010000015.1:0-16218 GCA_964360535.1 uncultured Candidatus Saccharibacteria bacterium | reverse complement strand
GAACCGGCGATCTTCTCCGTGACAGGGAGACGTGTTAACCGGGCTACACTACGGCTGCATGCGTAGAAATGATATTGCTTTAAATCCAAAAAATCAACGCCGAACGCAATTATTTGAGCATTTCCAAAAATTCCTTTTCCGAAAGCGTTTTTACTCCGAGCTGTTTCGCCTTTTCATATTTCGAGCCCGGATCGCTTCCTGTAACCACATAAGAAGTTTTTTTGCTGACCGATTCGGAAACATCGCCTCCCAATTCCCTTATTTTTTCTTTGGCTTCGTCGCGAGGCATCGATTCGAGTCCTCCGGTCAGGACAAAACTTTTTCCTTTCAACTTTTCGCCTCCCGCGCGCTTCTTCGGCAGTTCAATAGACACTCCGCCGGCTTCCAGCTTTTCAATAAGCTTTGCGTTTCTGGAATCATGAAACCAACCGTGAATGCTCTCGGCAACTTTCGGCCCGATATCGTTTATTTTTTGAAGGTCATCTAGATTCATTTTTTGTAAAATTTCCAAAACGCCGGACGGCTTTGAAGCATTCTTTGCGCCGGTTGAAGAAATATATTGTGCCAGGATATTGGCAGTTTCTTCGCCGACATGAATTATGCCCAGCGAATATATAAAACGGCTCAAAGATATTTTTTTGCGGCTTTCTATCTCACGTATTACGTTTTCCGCGGATTTTTCGCCGAACCTTTCAAGGACGGCAATATCCCCTTCTTTTATTTCAAAAATGTCGGCGGAGTCTGAAATCAGTCCTTCATCCAGAAACCGGTCTATTATTTTTGGCCCTAGGCCGCGAATATCAAAGGCAGAACGCGATACGAAATGATAAAGCGATTCTCTGTGGCGCGCGCCGCAGGCCTTGCTTGAACAACGGTAAGCAACTCCCTGCCTGCCGTCAGGCGTGGCGTCGCGAATTACTTCAGAACCGTCTATCGGACATTTTGATGGCATCTTGAATTCCTTTTCCCTGCCAATCCGCATTTCCTGCAGGACTTTGGTTATCTGCGGAATAACGTCTCCGGCGCGCCTTACAATGACCGTGTCGCCTATTTTAAGGCCGAGCCGCTTTATTTCGTCCGCATTATGGAGTGTCGCATGTGTGATAGTAACACCACCGACCTGCACGGGACGCATTACTGCTACCGGGGTCAAAGCTCCGGTGCGCCCGACTTGTATTTTTATGTTTTCGATGATTGTCGTCGCCTCTTTTGGCGAAAATTTGTAAGCGATGGCGGCCCGCGGCGCCTTGCCGATTATGCCAGCGGAATCGTAAGTTTTGTTGTCGTCCAAAATCACGACGATGCCGTCTATCTCATAAGGAAGCTTGTCGCGGTGCTTGTTCCAATAATCGCGGAATTCAAAAACGTCTTTGGCTGTCCTGCAGATCTTGTTTTTAGGGTTTATCCTGAAACCCATTTTGTGTAAAATCTCGTGCTCTTCGCCGTGATTTTTTTGGCCAAGATTCGTGGCGATGTCATATTGGAAAGAATCAAGTTTGCGTCCGGCGGTTATTTTTGGGTCCAGCTGGCGGATAGAGCCAGCGGCGACATTTCTTGGATTGGCGTAAGGCTTGAGGTTTTTTCTTTTTTGTTCCCTGTTTATCGCATCAAATTCTTTTCTGTTCAAAAAAACTTCTCCGCGAACGACCAATCTTTCTGGAATTCCTATTTGCAAAGGTATTGCTTCAATCGTCTTCAGATTCTGGGTCACGTCCTCGCCGGTTTCGCCATCGCCGCGTGTAGAACCCTGAACCAAAACGCCATTCTCGTAAACAAGTTCTATGGCCAGGCCGTCGATTTTCAGTTCCGCGTAAAAAGGCCCATCCACTTTTCTCCCAAGAAAATTTGAAAGCCGTTCCAGCCATGAAAAAACGTCTTTTTCCGAAAAAGCGTCATTAAGCGATGTCATCCGCTCTTCGTGGCGGACTTTTTTGAACTGTTTCAGCGGTTTTCCGCCGACGCGCTGAGTCGGAGAATCTGGCGTTATAAATTCCGGGAATTCCTGCTCCAGGTCGAAAAGTTCCTTTTTGAGAGTGTCTTCCGCTTCCGGTGAAATACCTTCTTTGTTTAAAACTAGGCGCTGGCGCCTGTATTTGGCTACGGTTTTCCTGAGATGTTCTATTCTATCTTCGGCAGTTTTCTTATCCATAACTTTATTTTCAACCAGCTCGGGTGCCGGATTTACAAACCGAGCTCAAAAGCCCTGTGCACCGTTCCCGACCTTCCGGAAGACCTGATTGTGGAAACCGATGAATTTGCGCACGATACCTGGATGGAAGAAGAATTGTAGCAAGCCAAAACGAAAGAAGTTCTATTTGAAAGAACCGGGGCCGCAACAGTCGAGCTCGGCTTTGAAAATTGGTAAATGCCCCATTCGATTCCTGCGTCAGCGGCAAAAATCGCTTTGGCCGAACTGGCGGCGTCTGAAGACATTCTAAGCTGATAAATAACCAGAAATCCGGATACTGCCGTTGCCCCAAGCATAATTGCCCCGAGAGTAATGATGCTCAAAATCATAACTTGTCCTTCCCTAGAATTATTTTTTAATTGTAATTTTATTGATTTCATTTTTATCCCCCTATTATCCTTGAACTGACTGTTGTTTGAAGATTGACGACATAAGAAGACGCTGATTTGTTTTTCGGATTGGCTCCGACAAGAATAGTCACGCGCGGCGGGAAACTGTCGTTGCCCCGATTGCCGGAAATGATGAAATTAAGATACTGCACCGAAACATTTTCGCCGGTTATTTTCTGGCCAGAAGAGCAATCCTGCCCTATGTTCTTTTTTATAGACCCACTATCGAAGCAATAAGTCACTGTTTTGTTGTTGGCATTGACGAACGAAAGCTGGCTGGAAGACCCGCAAAGAATACCGTTAGCGCAAAAATTCTTTCCGGTTCTTATTTCCTTGGCCATTTGTTCGATAACGGTGCTCAAATTGCTGTTTACGAAGGAAAACGCCGAAGCCTGCCTTTGGGTTCTTAAAGACCTGACGAAACCGTCTACGGCTATAAGCATAACCACCGAAAAAATGCCGAGAGCAACCATAAGCTCCAAAAGAGTGAATCCGCGCCTGTTTTTTGAAAAAATATTTTTAAGCATTTTAAATGCGCCAATTCATGAAATGGTCTTCAAGGTTGACCTGGAAATTCCCTCCGCCGACGCCAGTCCATGTAATTATAGAATTAACCTTGATTTCTTCGGAGCCGATCAAGCTTATTCTCACTACCCGTTTGAATGGAGTTTGTATCAATCCGCCGTAACTATATAAATGCGTCGACGAATCATATGTCAGAAAGCGCCCCTGATTCGGCGCAAAAGAATTGCTGTTGTATATCACTTCGTAATCGTTGTTTCTGAAACCGTCGTTCCAGGCCCTTTTTTGGATTCCATTGGTATCGACGATATTTCTTGCTATTTCTATTCCTTCTGCGGCAAGATAGGTAGCCGTATAACTTTGCACAGTCGCCCGGTTAATGCTAAGTGAACGGCCAAGTAACGAGAAAATCGCCAGAAAACCGACTGTGAGCAAAGAAATGGCAACAATGGCCTCAACTAAAACCTGACCGCTGTTGGAAAAAACGCATCGGCGTCCGGTAAAAGAGAATAAACTTGCTTTGGGCATAATAATAGTAATTATACCTTCGTTTACTTAATTTTGCCTTACCTGAAATCTATAAGGCCTGCGGAGTTTACATTCACTCTCGCTGAAAGAGAGTTATCTAGTGTCTGGATAACGACCGACGCTAAACCGCTGATTACCGAGTTGCCGTCAGAACTAACGATGGTCAAAGGATCTGGCGGAATAAAAAGAATGTCATCAAGGCGAGTAAGTCCGGCCTGCGAACTTATGAACTTAACATTCGGATCGAGAGTGAATGTAGATATTTTGGTCTCGGAAGCGGCATCAATACTATTAATGTTTTTGCAATTGAGACCGTTCGGCTTATTGTAGCTGAACAGGGAATAATTCATTGCTACATAATTAATATGGATGCCGTAACCGCAAACGTTGGAACTGGTCATCTGTATATAGGAAGCCAAGGCGAGCGACTTAGCGCGGAAAATTGTCTGCACTAATTTCATTTCTTCCGCGTAAAGCGCCAGCTGCTGTCGAGTGGTGTGGCTATAGGAAAACAAAATAGACGAAAGAATGACGCTTATCCCTATGACGATAATGAGTTCTATTAGCGTAAAACCGGATTGTTCCGAACCGGATAAAAATCTTTTTAAAAATTTTGTCATTTGGGTTTATTTTACAACAAAACAATGCCCGCTCGCCATTATGCGCCGATGCCCAAAAGGCCGAAATAAAATGACATGATTTGGTAACCGAAAAAGAAAACAAGGAGTCCTGAAAGAGCCATAAATGGCCCGAAGGCTATCTTGCTTTTGAATCTCTCTTTTTTAAGTATTATGGCCCCGGAGCCGAAAACAGAACCTATGATAAAGGAAAGAATTGCCACAAGAACGATATCCGGCCAGCCGAATATAAGGCCCATCGCCGCAACCAGTTTCATATCGCCTCCGCCCATGCCGCGGCCTTTTGTGACGAGTATCAAAATCGCAAAAAAAATCCCGACAAGCGCCGCAGCTAGAAAATGATTAAGCCATCTGTCGGAATGAAAACCGAAAAGTATCCCGTAATAGCCCATGAAAGAACCGGCTGTTTCATTGAATGGCCGGAGGGCTGTTATTAGCAACCCCAGAATGGCGAGGCTCAAATTGGCTTCGTCCGGTATTATGCGCAAGCGGTAATCTATGATGGAAACAGCCAGTAGCACGGAAAAAACAAATATCCATAAAACGGAAAGGATGTAGAATGACGGGCTAAGAACGTAAAATTCTCTGGAAACGACAATCGGAACAAAAGCAAAAAGAAGGCCGCTCGCAAGTTCAATTGCAAGATAGCGCCAGCCGAACCATTTGCCGCAAGAATTGCATTTCCCTCTCTGGAAAACAAAGCTCAAAACCGGCACCAGCTCGAACCATCGGAGTTGCTTATTGCAAAACTCGCAATGCGAACGGCCGCCCATTATCTTTTTGCTCCAAATTGGCAGATTTTCTTTATAGCGGCCGCTTATCACTCCCATGAAACTGCCTATAGACGCGCCGAGGATGAACAGAATTACAGAATTCATATATTTGTTCCGTTCATTGATTATTTGACGTTAAAAACAAAACGATCGTTTCGTTTTTAAAACGTATATAATATTCCAGAAACATACGTCAGAACTGTATGCAGTAAACTTTTCCGGTACAAGCTACTCCAAATATTGTTCCGGCAACTCCATTGCGCAAAGCTGAACTGTTAGCATCTTCCAATGTGGCCGCTACAACATAGCTCGAACCGATGCTATCTGTCCCGTAAAGATAATTCTTGCCGCTACTTGGGTCGTTAGGAATTCTTGATACGCCTATATTGCTTCCCGTAAGAGCAGTCGACAAATTAGTCCATGACGATATCTGGCTGAAATTGCCGCACGGGGAAGCCGCCTGCGCTCCACCAGGATAATATCCGCATTTTGAATAATAGAGTTCAAGAGCGTTTTGAGCCTGCCTCAGATCGGCTATTCTTCTTGCGTCTCTTCCCTGACGCTGTGCCGGAGCGAATCCTACCAAAACCGAACTTGCCATCAAAGCGATGATGGCGGTAACTATCAAAATTTCTATTAAAGTGAATCCTTTTCTCATTTTTATTGTTACAATAGTTTCATCTTTAAGTATATCATAATTTATTGAAATTTTGTTTCTGGAATCAGCTTATTGTTCCGATTAGCTGGTAAATCGGCAAAAGCACTGAGGAAAAAAGCAGTCCAACGAGCACGCCTATACTTACTATAAGCGCCGGCTGGATAAGCTCAACTATGTTATCCACAGCAATATCGGCTTCCCGTCCGTAAAAAGAAGAAATTCTTGAGAATGTTTTTTCAAGCTGGCCAGCCGCCTCTCCGACGGATATTATCTGCGTGACTGAAGCCGGGAAATAATCGGGGTACTTGGAAATCGAGGATGAAAGGGTTTGCCCTTGACGGACATCATCGGCAACTTTATGCATTATTTCCTGATAAATCACGTTATCCGATGTCTCTCCTATTATTTCAAGAGCCTGGATTATGGGAACGCCGCCTTTTAAAAGCATAGATGCGGAATTGGCTATGCGCGTAATCGTAAGGGGGAAATAAATTTTTTTTATTATTGGCAGGTTTATTTTGAGTTCATCCTTTAACGATTTTCCTTCAGGGGTTTGAAAATAATCAACCGCCATCATGAAAATAACCAGCGCTCCGAAAATGATTACGGGCCACCATTTCCCGATGAACATGCCGAATCCCATTATAATCATCGTAAACACCGGCAAATTAACTCCCGCATCGCTGAATATCGGACCTATCTGGGGAATCACGAATGCTACAAGTATGAAGGCGACAACTCCGAAAAGCCCTATAAGAATCGCCGGATAAATCAGGGCGGACTGCGTTTTTTGCCTTAGCGCATATTCCCTCTCGAGATAATCCGCCAGAAAACCCATTACGCTCTCTATATTCCCTGTAACCTCCGCAGAACGGACCATGCTCGAAAAAAATCCGGAAAATATATGCGGCTGGCGTTCCATCGACTGTGAAAGCGATAATCCAGCGTCGATATCTTCGGAAACCTGGAGTGCCGCCTCCTTTAAAACTGGCTGGACGGTCTGATCGCACAGAGTTTTTAGGCTCGTATTGAGCGGGACTCTTGCTTCCAAAAGCATGGATAGCTGGCGCGTAAATATGACCAAATCCTTCCGGCTGAAACGTCCGAATAAATAGTCCGAGAATTTTTCATACCAGGCGATTTTTTCCGATTCTTCCAAGCTTAGAATAAAAAGGTTGTGCCCGGCCAAAATATTAGCCGCGGTTTCCCGGTTCGAAGCATCCACTACTCCAACTTGGCTTTCCCCCTCTATTGTTTTTGCCTGATATTTGAACTTCATTTTTATTTCGCGAAAGCAATCCAGCTCATTGAGCCAGTTTTACATTTTTTCTAAAAGAATCCTCAATTCGGCCGGATTGGGCGAATAAAGCTCGGCATTTTCAAGTGAAACCTCCTTGTTTTTGACCAGTTCGGAAAGCGAACGGTTGAGAGTGACCATGCCGTCCTGCATGCTAGTTTCTATCACAAGGTCTATCTGGTAGATTTTTCTTTCTCTTATCAAGTTCCTTATAGCCGGATTCACTATCATTATTTCGGTGGCAGGCACCCGGCCTCCGGAAAGCCGCGGTATAAGCCTCTGCGAAATTATTCCCACTAATGTTGAAGCGAGTTGCGAAACAACTTGTCCCTGTTGTTCCGGACTGAATGAATCTATTATCCTGTCTATCGTCTGAGAAGCCGAATTGGTATGGAGAGTGGAAAAAACAAGGTGGCCTGTTTCTGAGGCGGTCATGGCCGTCGATATAGAAACCGAATCGCGCATTTCGCCTATCATAATGACATCTGGGTCCTGGCGAAGAACCGTCTTGAGCGCCGAATGAAAACCGACTGTATCGCTGCCGACTTCTCTCTGGGAAATTATGCATCGGTCCTGCGTGAAAATATATTCTATCGGGTCTTCGACTGTAACGATATGGTCGGTTCTGTTGTGGTTGACTTCGTCTAGCATCGCCGCCAGCGTCGTTGACTTGCCGTGTCCTGCCGGGCCGACCATAAGAACGAACCCTTGGGAAAGTTTAGGGAATTCGTGAAGCATCGGGGGGAGATTCAACTCTTCTACAGTTTTTATCCTTGCCGGTATAAGGCGGAGTGATGCAGCCATGTATCCGCGCTGGAAATAAACATTAACCCTGAATCTGGCCTTGTCCTCGAAGCTGTATGCGAAATCGAGCTGCCGTTTTTCAAGAAAGGCCTGCCTCTGTTCCGGAGTGAGAAGCGTCGATATTAACTGGTCTATGCTTTCGGGCGTCAGCGGAGCTTCGGTTTGTATCGCGACCAAGGCGCCGTCAACGCGGAAAGTCGGCCTGCGGCCGACGGCCAAATGAAGGTCGGATGCGTTCTGTCTTGCCGTTGCCGTTAAAAGTTCGTTTAATTTTTCCTGTGGTGTGGCCATGTGTAAAATTTTGGAATTTAGAGCTTGGAACTTGGCGTAAAAATATGTTTATAAATCTTATTTCCAATATCCAAGTTCTAAGTTCTTATAATTATATCACGATTCTCCAGTTTCTCTAATTATTTCTTCGACGCTTACCAGGCCAGAAAGAGCCTTGAGAATGCCGTCCTGGCGCAGAGTTACCATTCCTTGCCTCTGGCCTTCCTCAATTATTTTCTCCGAATCAAGCACGGAATTTATTATTTTTTCGAGAGCTTCTGACATTTTGAAAACCTCGAATATTGCTATGCGTCCAACGATTCCCTTGCCATTACATTTCTGGCAACCTTCGCTGTGATAAATTTTGTACGGTTCCTGGTACACGGAAACGGTTTCAGGCGGCAAACCGGCCAGCGCTTTTTTGATTATTTTCTGCACTTCCGGAGGAGCCACTTCCGCTTTCCTGCATTCCTGGCAAAGCCGTCCAACCAGACGCTGGGAAACCATGAGATTCAACGATGAAGGCAAAAGAAAGGGTTCCACCTTCATGTCTATGAGCCTCGGAATAACTCCGGCGGCGTTATTGGTGTGAAGAGTCGAAAGGACTATGTGTCCTGTCAGGGCGGCGTGCACGGCCAGTCCCGCTGTTTCGTTGTCCCTTATTTCGCCGACCATGATAATATCGGGGTCCTGGCGGAGAATTTCACGGAGACCCGAAGCAAAATCATATCCTATCTCGGGACGCACTTGCGACTGGTTTATTCCGGGAACGAAATATTCAACTGGATCTTCCAAACTCAAAATGTTCACGTTCTCTTTGTTAAGCGTTTGCAAAATCGCATACAAAGTTGTCGTTTTTCCGGAGCCGGTCGGGCCAGTTAGCAGTATCATGCCGAAAGGCTTATCAAGGCCATCTTTCACTATTTCCAAATTCTTCCCCTCAAGGCCGAGCTGGCTGAAACTCTTCAGGCCCGTCGACGGGTCGAGAACGCGGATGGCGACTTTTTCGCCGAGCGGTGTCGGAAAAGTGGAAACTCGGAAATCTATTTCTCTGTCGAAAACTTTTGTCCTAAACCTGCCATCCTGAGGTATTCTCGTTTCATCTATTTTTAGATTTGAGATTATCTTCACGCGCGAAACAACCGGCTGCGACAACTCAGTTGGCAAGGCCACTTCTTCTTTCAGCTGGCCGTCTATTCTGAATCTTATTCTCAAATAATTTTCCAGCGGCTCTATGTGAATATCCGAAGCGCCCCTCTGAACGGCTTCTCCTAAAGTTTTGGCAACTATTTTTATTATTGGCGCGTCTTCGCCGCTGGCCGCGGCTTCTTCCAATTTCACAATCGGCCTGCCGGCTCCGCCTCCTTTGATATTGAGCGATTGTACTGCCGCATCCACTTCGCTCTTGTAGGGAGAATATTTTTTAAGGACTTCTTGCCAGTCGGCGTAAGATATCACGTAAACTCCGAGGTTCAGACGACTGCGGCGGGCAATGAACTTTAGCGCTTCCTGGGCTTTCGGGTCATCCGGACGAACCATGCCGACCACCAAAAGATTGTCGTTTTTGGAAATGGGAATTGCTCCGTAGGTTCTGGCGGTCTCTTCCGGTATGTACCCGAAAATAGCGTCGTCCAATTTTGAAACATCGATTTTCTGATATGGTATTTTAAGAACTTCACTTTTTATTTTGGCTATTTCGGTGTCGCTTACCAGACGCTGCGAATAAATAAGTTCCTCGGCCGGACGCCCGGAAAGAAGCGATTCTCTTTTGAGTTTGTTCGATATGTCTTCGCTTATCAGACCCCTCTTTTGGATTTCGGCTAAAATTTGTTCGGTTGTCATGCCAATTTTGTCTGAATTTTCGAGCCCATTCGCGGCGATGAAAATTTAGTCACAAAATTTAGCACCGAGCACATAAATTTGATGACTGAAAAATTATGCCGACAAAATATGTAAGTATAATTTTTTATTTTTTTGAATTCCATAATTATTTAGAAAATCTATGTGCTCGGTTAAGGTTTTCTAAAAAATTTTCTAACCAGCGCAGAAAATTTTAAGAAAACGCTTAAAATCCCAAAAATGGATTGGTTCTGCCGACGTTCTGGGGCGAAGGTATAGTGATGTATTGTTTGAGCGACTGGAATTGCTGGTTATTGGTCAGCTGGTCGGAGTTTATGCTTATCTGGGAAAGTTGTTGGATATTTTTGAATGAAGCCGACACCGTGAATTCGACGAATTCTGGCTGCTTGAAAAATATGTAATAAACGCTCGCCCCTATTATCGCAAGAATTCCAATCCAGGAGATAAAATTCACGAGTCCGTTTCTGTTTGTTTTTTCTTCGATTATTATGGCCATGGCCTATGGAGATTGATAGTATGTCTCGACCGTCAGATCGTAATTATAGATTTCCTGGTTTGGCTTCCCCGAAGATTCCAGTGTTATTTTTTTAATGTCGAAAATTCTTATGTTAGTTTCAAGGTTTTTCAAGAAAGACTTGAAATCGCTATAAGAACCGACGACATTCATTTGAAAATCAACCGAGCTGAAAGGATTGGCTAGTGGTTGCGAAACGGCATCGTCCGCATTGTTGTTCCCCTGGGCGTTTTGATTAACCGGAGTGCTTACTGTGACATCCCGGATTAAAAGCCTGTTAACCTGAGCCAAGCCGCTTAATTGCGAAAAAGCGCCGGCCAAGTCAGGAGACAATGGCAATACGGATGAGACCACGTCACGCAGTTCCCCTTCTCCTTTGTAAGAGCTGATTAATTTCTTGACCTGGGAAATGGCGACTTGTTGGTTTTTAACGAAATTCTCCCTGCTGATGGCCTGGGCTTTAACCCTCTGCTCTTCATCGCCAGCCGGAACTATCAGATTGAAATAAACAATCAACGCCGCGACAAAAAACACGAAAGAAATCAGCATGCTTAGGAATCTTTTTGTTGTTTGTTTCATTTCAAAAAATAAAAAGTTTTATTGCTGCGTAGCCGGCTGGTTTATTGCGGCATCGCTCAAGAACAAATTTATATTAAATTGCCACATGTTATTGGTGGAAATTGACATGCTGTTTATGGCGATTCTCAGGACCAGCGGATCGTTCTGAAAAACAATCATTTGCCTCGAAAAATCATCGACGGTTTTTGAATAACCGAGGAGATTCAATTGGCCGGAAGACAATAAAAAATCCATTTTGTTGTAATAAACGGTTGCGACAGTGTTTTTCTCAAGCCATTCCAAAAGCAGGGAAAAAACCTGGTGCTGCCGGAGAATTTCCCTGAGATTTACTATCTGCGAATAAAAGGTGACGAGCTTGTTTTGTTCTTCGGCAGGAATTGTTTTGCTGAAATCGGCTATCTGGGCATCGAAGTCGGATATTTGTTTTTCCAAATAAGGCCTGTAGCCGAAAACAATCCCGCCGTACACCGCAAGACTTATGAAAAAAATCGTTGAGCTGAACATCAGAAGCTGTCCAGACCAGCCAGGAGTCTGAACTGACTCTCGATTTAACCGATCAATTACTTGTTTGGGAAGCGCCATGTTTTCGTAAAGTTAGGTTTTTATTTTTAATCATTCGAATTCCCTTAATGCCAAACCAAGAGACACGCTTAAAACCGGATTTAGTTCCTTTATTATGGGTTCAATGGAAGGAGAGTGCTCGAATTTCAAAAGCGGAGCCGCTTTGACTGTTGGCACGCCGAGGCGGGATTCAAAATACCTTTCAATTCCAGGGAGATTTGCGCCTCCTCCGCTGAGAATGGCACGCTCGATTTTCCTCGAGTTTGGAACCTGACTTTTATAATTGAATTCCACTCTCTTTACCTCACTAATTATAGCATCAAGAAAGGGCATCATGATTGTGGATAACTCGTGATTTGGGCCTTCCATCTGGATGCCTTTTTCTCTTTTGAGCTCTTCGGCGCGAAGCGGATTGATATTGAGACTCGAAGAAACAGACTGCGTAAGCGAAGCTCCGCCGAAATCGCTCTGGCTGCTGAAACGCATCGAGCCGCCTTCGACAACAACTATAGCGGTTGAACGGCTTCCTATGTCAATAATGAAAGACGGCGTCGGATCGCTACCGACCACGGCCCTTGCCAAGCTCAAGCCCTCGATTTCAAGCGCGTTAAGATGCAATCCCACCTCTTTGAAAATGCGCTGGTACTTTTTGATTTGTTCGCGCGGAACCGAAATAAGAAGTATCTGCTGCGACATAAATCCCTTTTCGTCACGGTATTCGCCAACCTTCATCCAGTCGACCGCGATTTCTGAAGCCGGTAGCGGGACATATTGCTTTATTCCGAATGAAATGGATTTTTCGAGTTCGCTTTTGGACATTTCCGGAAAAGTCAGCACGGTCGTGAAAGCGGAAAAAAGAGGCAATGAAGCGATTACCTGATCGGTTTTCGGGTTCATCTCCCTGACAGCGCTTTTCATCAGCTCAATTATTTCGTCTTCGAAAAGTTTCAGGCTGCTGGTTTGAAGCGCAGTATTCGCTCTTAGGAGCGAACCTCTGTCTTCGAGCATGCAGTAATTGGTCAGCCGCGGTAAATGCTCTCCACGCTCGACTTCGACAATTTTTATGGAGGTCGTGCCTATATCAACGCCCAGATAAACCGGCGCTAATTTCTGCCTGATAATATTAAATGGATTAAGCATTGTTATGTTACATGACAATTGTTTATATTATAGCATGACTTTAGATGGTAACCGTAACAATCTTCCAGAAAAACAGCAGAGTTCGGGAACTGGAACAGCGGAGAAATATTTTCATCGTGTTTTGGATTCGATTTTGGATGTTTTTTTCCCTCAATCGTGCCTTGGATGTTCGCTTGAAATCCAAAGGGGCGAAATCGTCTGCCACGCGTGCTTTGAAAAAATATCCGTCAATAAATTCCTTCACTGCGGGAAATGCGGGGCGCGCCTGCCCGAAGGCAAAAAAATATGCCATTTTGATTTTCCCTACATTCTAGGCGCGGCCGCCGAATACCAGGATAAAACCGTCAGATTTATCGTCAAAGCCCTGAAGTTCGGCTTCACAAAAAACGCTGCGCGTCAGCTGGCCGAATTGCTAATTGCCTGCTCTGAAAATATCGATTTGGCGGGCGACGACTGGTTGGTCGTTCCGATTCCGCTCGGCAAAAAGCGCATGAGGAAACGCGGCTTCAATCAGGCGGAATTGATTGCTAAAATATTCGCCGAACATTTTTCACTGGAAATCGAAAAATCTGCGCTCATCCGTTCCAAGGAAACAGAACCGCAAAGCGAAATGAAAAATTTCGAATCGCGCATAGAAAACGCAGAAGGATGCTTTGGCGCGGTTCATCCGGAAAAATTTTCCGGCAGGAACATAATTTTAATTGACGATGTTTCTACTTCGGGCGCGACTTTTTTCGAAGCTGCGAGTTACCTTAAAAAATCCGGGGTGAAAAAAATAATCGCTCTTGCTGCGGCAAAAGGATAAAATTGACGAACAATAAACTGCAAACATACTTTCAAGCGCTATGATGTATCATAGCGCTTGATAATGAACCCTCAGCCGCAAATAATAGCAATTTATTTACAACTATTTTAACTATCCATTATCAACAATTCACGATTTTACCCCCCCCTCGCCGTGATACAATATATGCCATGAATGGCAATAGAAGAGGTTTCACATTGATAGAACTCCTCGTAGTAATAGGAATACTAGCCATCCTCTCCATAGTAGTAATACTGGTAATAAACCCCACGGAACTCCTCAAACAAGCAAGAGATTCATCAAGAGTATCCGATCTGGCAACAATAAACTCCGCTCTCAACCTATATGTGGTAGATAACTCCTCAGGTTCTCTTGGAACAGCCTCTACAACCTTATATATCCATACCTGACCCTACGGCAACCTCTACTACACTGGGTAATCAATGCAATGGACTAGGCCTGCCATCCCTTCCATCTGGCTGGACATACCATTGTTCTGCATCATCAACATACAAGAACGTAGACGGCACCGGATGGGTGCCGGTTAACTTTTCAGCCATTACATACGGCAATCCCTTGGGCATACTCCCTGTAGACCCTGTTAATACCACCAGTTCGGGGAATTATTATTCATATATCCCTGGAGGAAGTTGGGGTATCAACACATCAATGGAAAGCAAAAATTATAAACTTGGCGGTACGAACGGCGTTGTCAGTAAAGACGGCGGTCAAAATGATGAATTATACGAAGTCGGCAGTAACCTTACATTAGGCCCCAGGAAAACACCGGATAAAATAGGAGGATTAAAGTTATGGCTTAGAGCAAACGCTCTGACTCTCAACAACGGCGACGCAGTGGGAACTTGGACTGACAGCAGCGGAAATAATATCAGCGTGACTCAAGGTACGAGCGCCTATAAACCATCGTACGCTGCGTCTGCCATTAACGGCATGCCTGCAGTGTCGTTTGACGGATCAAATGACGGGCTTTCCATATCTTCGATACCCACCGGGTCAAGAACTCTTTTTGTCGTGGCGAATAGAAAAAGCGGCGGCCATGTATTTTCGGTAGGAAGAACAGGCGCCGCGGCTGGTTCATTTGATGTAGAAAATGACGGGTCAACCAATGGATGGAATGACAGTATTGTAAGTTTCGGCGTAGTAACGGGATATGGAACAGGCACATACGTTGAAGATATAGTAATGACTTCCGGCGGAGCAACATTTTACAAAAATGGAACAAGTACTGTTTCGAACGCGAATGCGTTTACGTTAAGTACAAGTTTCCCTGGACTTGGAGGACGCGATCTTGGTAATGGTTCCATTGATCAAAACGGTAATGTTGATATTGCGGAGATACTCTTTTATAACAGCGCACTTTCCGACGCAGACAGGAGAACAGTTGAGTATTATTTAAACGCAAAGTACAGGATATATTAAAACCGTTGCGCAACTATGCCCTTTCCGCCGCAGAAATTATGGCGCTGTATAATGCAACAAAGTAGAGTAATCGCGAATAATGAATTATGGGATTTATAAGGATTACCTGTGTATACCCATTATTCATAACACACATAGTTTTTGACTACATTGATTGACTTTGCTATATTTGCATTATGACCAAGAAGAAACTTATTGAGAAAGATATTTTGAATTATACGGTTATTTTTGAACCGGCTTCGGAAGGTGGTTTTGTGGTTCATGTTCCTGCTTTACCCGGTTGTCATACTCAAGGCGAAAATCTAGATGAGGCCTACAAAATGGCTGAAGACGCTATTTATGGTTACGTTAAGGCGCTCCGAGATTTAAACGAAGAAATTCCCTCAGAGTCGGCGAATTCTATTGTTGCGAAGATTGCTGTGAAGGCATAGGTTATGACGAAATTGCCGGTTATCAAGTCTCGCCAGTTGATTTATGTTTTGGGAAAGTTGGATTGTGTTGAGAAACGTCAAACCGGTAGTCACCGAATTTTTTATTATCCCCGAAAGCATACTATTATTCCGGTGCCAATTCATAATCGCGACCTTAAAACGGGGCTACTTCGTTCCATTGTGAAAGATTTAGATTTGTCAGTTGAAGAATTTATAAGATTGATGAAGGGGTAACGGCTTCATGGACGACGTCCGTATTTACAACCGTGCGCGCTCAGTCGCCGAGATTATGGCTCTTTATAACGCAACGAAATAGCCGGTCAACAATGAACCGTAGTCCATAGCCCCTTAAGCGGTTTGTGTTAAAATTCACGCATGGAACATTTCAGCATTGAGTGGCAGGCGCACGAATTCAATTACCGCGAGAAAAGCGTTTCTTGGTACTGGCTCAGTATCATTGCCGCAATAATCATTCTGAGCGCTTCCGTATGGCAGAAAAATTTTCTTTTCGCTATTTTCATAGTGATAGCAGAAATACTCGTTCTCGTATGGGCCCAAAAAAAACCGAGAATTGTTGATTTCAGGATAGACGAAAAAGGGCTGACTGTGGACGGAAAAAAATTCTATCCCTATTCTTCCATCGGCGCATTCGGAATAAAAGAGGATGTGGACGAAGGCTGGTCAGAAATAGCTTTCCGCTTCAGCCACGGGCTACGTCCCTTCCTTAAAATAAGGATACCTTCGGAACGCGTAGCGGAAACGGAAAAAGCGCTCAAGCCGTTCATCGAAAAAACAGAATTCGAGGAATCCTTGCTTGATAG
>CAYHXB010000014.1:14028-16455 GCA_964360535.1 uncultured Candidatus Saccharibacteria bacterium | reverse complement strand
GTAGTACGTGCGCTTCGGGTGCGTAAAGACCGGGTTCGATTCCCGGCAGCCCGACAAATAATTTCTTTCTTTTTTCCATTCGCATTGTTTTGCGATATTTGTCATAGCTGCGCAAGATTTCGCGTAGCGAGACATTATTCGCGATTACTCCGCTATTTGTTTTCGAGCTTCTTTTCTATGCTTCTAAGATGCTCTTCCAGATGGCCAGTTACTTTTTCAAATTTTTCCTCAAGTTCTTCGATGTGTTTTTCTTCTGTTTTTTCTTCTGATTCCGTTTCTTCGGCGATCTTTTCAATCTTCTTTTCTGTTTTGGCAGCAGCAGACATCATCTGCGACCCGATAAAATCGGAAACGAAAAGTCCAGTGAACAGAAGCAGGACAAACCCGATTACCCCTGAAACAAGGCTGTCCAGAAGGTCTGTGTAATTTATGCTTGACGCACCATTGTTGTTGAAAAAAAGGAAGGCTATAAAATCGGCAGTGTGCCAAACACCCCTCCAAAAAAGAATGATTCCGATAGCGCCGATTATCGCATAAATTATCGGGTGGTTGCTCAATTTTTCGCGGATATCACTGAAAAATTTTCCTATGGACGAGAATAATTTCATGCCGGTTATTGATTATGATGATTACTGGACATAGTACTTTTTCTTGATGTCTTCTTCAACCCCCGCCCGAAATTCTTCTTTTTTGTCTTTTGCCTTTTCTGAAAAGGATTTGAGCTTGGCGTCTGTCAGCTTGCCGAGCTCGCGGGCTCTTGATTCAAGCTGTTCCCTGTCGTTTTTCTCCGGGTCGTCCAAAACTTCTTCAAGAAGGATTGAAAGTATCTGGCCGATGCGCGGCCCTGCAACGATGTCGAGTATTCTCATTATGTCGTTGCCTTTGAGCTTGAGCATCTTGGGCGATACCGGGTCTTTTTTCACTTTCTCTATCATGAAAAGAAGATGGCGCGTTTTATAAGGAATGGCTTTAGGCACGCCCGAACCAATGCGGTCTGCCTCTCTTAATTTAAAAAGGTCGGGAACAGTTTCCGGGCCGACTCTGGCGATGAAGCGACGCACTCCGGCTTCACTGACTTCGCCGACGTTGTAGTAGAACATATGGTAACGGATGAGATGGGCCACGTTTTCAATCGTGTCTTTGGAAAAGCGCAGGCGCTCCAAAGCCCTGACGGCCATTTTGGCGCCGACAATATCATGCCCGTAAAAAGTGGAGTTTAACCCCTCACCTCTTTTTGCTTTGGGTTTGCCAAGATCGTGCAGAAGCGATGCCAGACGAACTTCAAGCGAATAATTTTCTTTCGCCGAATAATCCAGCGATTTCACATTGTGCTCAAAAACGGTGTAGATATGATGCTTGTTTTGCCCGACGCCGATGCCGTCGCGAAGTTCAGGCATTACATAACGCAGAAGGTCGAGTTCTTCCAAAAAGATTATTCCTGCGGCAGCTCTGTCAGACATTATTATTTTTTCGAATTCCTCGCGGATTCTTTCTTTGGCTATGGCTTCCAGAAGTCCAGCCAGTTTTTCTATTGCGCGTCTGGTGTTGAATTCTATCTGGAAATCCAATTCGGTCGCGAAGCGGACAGCTCTCATAAGACGCAGGGCGTCTTCGTTGAATCTTTCTTCCGGATTCCTGACTGTGCGGACTATTCCTTTTTTCAAATCTTCCTGGCCGTTAAAGGGATCTACAAGTTTCTGTAATTTGTCGGACAAGCTTATCGCAAAGGCGTTTATGGTGAAATCGCGCCGGCTCAAATCTTCCTCTATGTTTTTGGAGAATTCTACTTCGTTCGGATGCCTTTTGTCGGTGTATTCGCCGTCCAAACGAAAAGTTGTTACTTCAATTATTTTTAATTTCGGGTCTTCCGATTCGGTCTTGACAGCAACAGTGCCGAAATCATTCTCGTAAACGCTCTCAGGAAAAATTTTCTGTATCTCCGGCGGTGTAGCGTCGGTGGCTATGTCCCAGTCCTTTGGTTCTTTTTTTATCAGAAGGTCGCGCACGCATCCACCCACAAGGTACGCTTCAAAACCCGCTTTTTTGAGCTTGGCCGCGATTGATATTATTTCTTCAGGAATAGTGAATTTCATAACTTTTATTATATATCCTGACGGCTTAACTTGCTAAACGAAACGGCGGTATGTTAATAAATTAGTCAGAGCGTTACGCCGTAACGCCATTGATAATCCGGGGATAAAGATGCATAGCAAAAAAATGAGTGAAACAATAGCGGCCATAGTCGGGGCACTCAACATAATCGTCAGCTGCCAAGACAATTCTGCGTTACGTCCCAAAATACGCGCATTGGTCACTGCGCTGAACAGCGGAGAAACAAACCTCGCCGAACTCGCCACTGCTGTGCTTTCGGCAAAGGCTTATCCGCCCAGGCAGCACAAGTAACACCCGCCCTTCTCGGCAACGAGA
>CAYHXB010000014.1:0-13928 GCA_964360535.1 uncultured Candidatus Saccharibacteria bacterium | reverse complement strand
TTGTATAGGCGCGACTTCTTCCATAAGAAGCGTTCGCTCATTGCTTCTGTAAACAATGCGATATGTATAACTTATTTTTCCTTCTCCGAATTTTTCGACATTTTCATACTTGTCCAGAAGAGAAACTTCTTCCACAAGGTCGCCACCTATGTCGCGGATCAGGTCGAAATAATCGTTCGGAATGAAATCTACGCCTACAACGAAAGAAATGTCTCTTGTTATGGGCGGATATTTGCTAACCTCTTTATATTTGTTTCCCAATTTTAATTGGCGCTTAACCCGTTCATCGTCAGACCAGAGCAAGCGGATATCCGGCAACGCCATGCTCGCGATTGCGAGGCGCTCCAAGCCGAATCCGAACGCCCAGCCGTTATAACCCGTGAGGCCGAAGTTTGCCAACACGCTTTTCCGCGGCATGCCGGAACCGAGCATTTCAATCCACTGACCGTTAATTTCGGCTTCCATTTCAAAGCTTGGGTCTGTATATGGAAAATTATGATCGTAGAATCGGAACTTTACGTCATGGCCAAAAATGCTTTGGGCTATTTCCGTAAGCACGCCTTTAAGATCATCGGGAGAGAGCGTCTTTTTGTCATCCGGCGCAAGATAAAGTCCACCTATCTGGTGAAACACGTTCATATGTTTCCGGTCAATCTCATCTTTCCGATACACTTTGGCATAGCAAATCACGCCAAACGGTTCTGCATTTTTAATTTTCTCTTTTGTACTAGGGTGGTTCAGGTAGTAATACCACATGACCGTGTCGTGAGTGCGCAAGATATGGCCATCGTCGACATAGTATGTGTCGGATTTGCTCCTAGCGGGATGCCCCGGTGGCATATTGAAAAGATCGAATATCACGTCAACGGGAACAATTTCCGGTATTTTAATCACATCAAAGCCTTTTAGGCTTTCTACATTGAGCGTGCGGGCAACAATTTCTGCCAACGGACTGCCGGGCGTGCGCGATAAATCCGGCATCATTAATAACCGTTTCATCCGCAAGGCATCCACATCTGTCCGCTTTTCCAGCTCCGCCCGCAGACGTTCTTCTTCCTGCGAATCAATAACGATTTCCGGCTTTGACATCACTCTATCGTATCAGAAAAATACCGGGTTATTCAATCCCCCACATAAATCCTTATGTGGAAATCAACTCTTAAATTGTGCTAAAGTTTGTATTGAAATTTAGATAAAAAAGTGCCGCCCGTTTCCTATTAAAGGACGTAGCGGCGCGATGCAGAGTAGAACTACCCGGGGAAGATTGTGGCGGTCAGGCGGCCATTTTGTAGCTTTCGAGACGTTCGATGGCAATCTTGATTTCATCGGCAACCACTCCTTCCACTTTGTCGCCGAGAGCGGACATTAGACGGAGAAGGGACTCCGTTAGTTTCATGAGCTCCCTTGAAACTTCACGCGAATTGTTTCTCACACGAACTGGGGTGAGATATTCCCACATTTCTCCGGTCAAGGTACACATTTCCAGGAGATGTCTTGTCTGACGGCTAATGTCGCTTGCTGACACTTCTTTTTGTCGTATGTGGCCATCAAACGATTCCATCGCCCAGAGAGTTGCAGCGAGATTGAACTTCGCAACTAGGATCCACCAGAGAAGAAGTTTTGTTCCCTCTTTTGGGTTGGCCGCTTTTCCAAGTGCTTTGTGCGCCGTAATAGCTGAAACAGACGCACTCGATAGTATTTTATGCATTTTATTTCCTCGTTGAAATTATCAAAAAACAGAACATGAACGAATATCCCTACCCATTGTCTATATTATGACAAATATTCTTAAAAAGGCAAATAACTTAACTTGCCACGCCACTGGCGGGACATAAAAAATCTAATTTCGTTTTACTCAATAAAATTTTCTAATGAGCGAGTGAGGAGAATCGAACTCCCGTTTTCTGCTTGGGAAGCAGATGCACTACCACTGTGCTACACTCGCAAAATTTAGCGGCTGGCCACATCTTGACCATTCCAATAAAACTTTCCCGAAAAAATCATTATGCTGCCCGATTTCTTGGCGGCTGCCAGCCAATCCTCTATTTTCTCGCCCCTGAGAAAAAGACTGCCAGTCAGAACATCGCGTTCGGCCTGCGGAATGAGAATTTCTTTTTTGAAATCGCCGAGATTCAATCCGTAGAGCGCCAGCACTGTTTTTTCCATTCCAGGAGCATTTGTCACCTCATTTACCTTTTCATCAACCAGGCGGCTAAGGTCGTTACCGATTTCTTTTCTGGCGCCGTTTTTTATAAGGGCGTTTTCTATAAGTCCGGCCATTACCGATTTTTGTATGTCTTCATGGCTCAAAGCCGGAACTGAAGAAGAGGCAGATTTATTGGCTTTGACGAGATTGTCATAATAGGAAGAAGCTGCGATATAGTCGTTAAGAAAAGTCCTCGCGGTTATCAAATTCCCGTCAACCAAAGCTATCGGATAATATCCGGAAGAAATAAAAGAAAACATTGAGATTCCAAATCCGATTATAACGAAGAAAATTATGTAAAATTTATATTTCGTCATTGTCCTGTTGATGAAGAAGCTGGGACTATTACCATCATTTTTTCGCCAGCCTGCTTGTAATTGAATCTGTTTCGGATTTCTTTTTCAAGATTTACCGGATTAAGGTAATAGCCCAAATCAGCCTGCGCCTTGTTCAAATCAGCCTGCGCCTGATTCAAATCAGCCATTACTTTTTGATAGTGCGCCTCATTCTCGTAATTTTTCTGCCAAAAAAAACGTATCTCGCTCCCGAGAAGAACAACGAGAACAGATAAAAAGACTGCGACGGCGATTTTCATTATTAATAGGATATATCAAAAATTATCTCTTCAAAAGGTCCCTGAAAACCTCGGTCGGCACGACAACGCGCGACATGCCCTTTAATCTTTCTTTTCCTCTTTTCTGTTTCTTCCAAAGCTTCATTTTCCTGGTTCTGTCGCCGCCATAAAGATATCCGGTAACGTCTTTCTTCATGGCGGCCAGAGTTTCCCTGGCGACGATGCGCCCCTTCATTCTTGCCTGGATGGCCTGTGAAAACTGCTGTTTGGGCAAAAGTTCTTTCAGCCGTTCAACCGTCGTACGGGCTTCCGGCTCGGCTTCGTCTTTGAATACTATTCTGGTCAGCGCAGAAACCGGTTCGTCGTTCACGAGTATCTCCAATTTTTCAACATAGGCCCGCGCTTCCCCGGAAATTTCGTAGCTGAAAGAGGCAAAGCCGGACGATAATGATTTTATCTTGTCGTCGAAATTCCGCATCAGCTCGGCCAGAGGCATTTGGGTTTCTATTATGACGTTATTGCCGAGATTTTTTATTTCCGAAATTTCCATATGAAATTTTTCCTTCAAACTCAAAATCTGGCTGACATAATCCGGCGGACAAAATATTTCTGCGCTTATCATCGGCTGGAAAACTTCATCAGGGCTGTCGGGAAAATCGTTCGGGTCTTTTATGATGACGTACTTTTTTTCTTTTCCGCCTGAGGCGGATCCGCCTTGGGCGGATACCCGGTAGGCCGTCGAAGGAAAACTCGCCATAAATTCAAGTCCGAATTCCCTCTGGAGCCGGCTGGTCGCTATTTCAAAGTGAAGCTGGCCCAGAAATCCCGCTTTAAGTCCGCGTCCGAGCGCTTCGCTTGAATCCGGTTCAAAAACCAGCGCGGAATCGGTCAAGCGCAAACGTTCGAAAGCTTTTTTCAAATCCTCGAATTGCGTCTTGCCGTCGGGATATAAAGACACATAAATTACCGGTGCCGGTTCCCTGTATCCGGCGAGCAATTCTGCCGATGCCTTTCCTTCCGACGAACTTTCTTTGAAAACCGTATCTCCGATTTTCACGAACGACGGCTCTTTTATTCCGGTGGCTATGTATCCTATGTCTCCGCTCAAAAGACCAGCCGACGACTTAAGCTGCGGAGTGAAATAGCCAAGTTCTTTTATCTTGCATTTGGTATTGGTCGCCAGAAGTTTTATTTCGTCCCCTTCTTTTAACCAGCCGTCGAAAACGCGGATGAAAGCGATGATGCCTTTGTGGTCATCGTAAAGAGAATCAAAAATCAGAGAACGCGAACCTCCGTAAGACGAAGATTTTTTGAGAGCCGGCGGCGGGACTTTTTCAACGACGGCTGCCAAAAGTTCTTGAACTCCCTGTCCGGTTTTTCCGGAAACACGAAGTATCTCGTTTTCCGGAACCTCAATGAGTTCGGCGAGAAGCTGCGCCGATTCGTCCGCGCGCGGAGGATTGAGGTCTATTTTATTTACGGCGCCGATTATTTTGAGGCCGGCTTTCCTGGCTGAGCGGAAATTGGAAAGCGTCTGGGCTTGTATTCCTTTGCTGCCGTCCACAAGAAGTATGGCGCCTTCAACCGCTGCCAATGCGCGCGAAACTTCGTACGAGAAATCCGAATGGCCTGGAGTATCAATGAGATTGAGAATATATTCTTTTCCGTTCAGTGAATAATTCATCCGCACAGGAGCCATCTTAATAGTTATGCCGCGCTCTCTCTCGAGTTCGAGTTGGTCCAGATATTGCGGCTTCATGCGGCGCGCCTCGACGGTGCCTGTAACTTCAAGCAACCTGTCAGCCAGCGTGGATTTGCCATGGTCAATATGAGCAATTATTACAAAGTTTCTAATGTTTTCTAAATTCATGATTATCCTTTTTTCATCGTCAGGATGAACTGGGTACGGCCGTCGGGATTCGATGATTCGTATTCAAAAAGTGGCGAATTAAATTCCTGCCAGAAAAATCCGACAGGAGCGTATATCTCGAAATGATAGTTTCCGGAACCGCTAACTTGCTTCTCAAAAACAAACTGGTATTTTTGCCCCTCGGACGGCGGAGAAAAAAGGCGGACGGAGTAATCCAAGACCGCCTTAGTCGTCTGCCCAGGGTTGGTTCTGGTCCAGAATCCAAAAATTTTCTTGTTGAATTCCCTTAACTCGTCGACTACAGGATAACTAAAATTTTTCTTGATAGTCGAATCAATAGCGTCAACCAGCGGGTCTATCCGGTAGTCGCTCTTTTTGTAATTCACCTTTGGAGTTATCCTCCTATCCCAGCCACCACTGAAAGAAGAAAGCGCTGCGTCCGCCGGAGTGAAAACCTGGATGTAGCTTTCGCTCGGCAAACGATACCACCATTCGTCGTTTTTGCCAGCGAGGTGCTGGCGCGATATTTCAAGATGATTGCCAGCCGTGCCATCCATGTTGAGCTGGGTTTTGAAAAAAACTTTCTGATTAATGAAAAAGTCGCTTTTGCCGCCGCCCACATTGGCAGATGATACCGCGAGATAATCCCCGTTAAAATCGGACGGCTGTTCGAAAATTCTTCCCGAAGCCCCATAAAAATCGAGGAAGTTCTGTATGTCCTTGTCTTTGAAGTAAGCAACTATATCTTTTTTCTTCACCCATTCGGCGAATTTATCCATCAATTTGCGGCCGTCATATTCGTTCAAAAATTCCAGTTTCAAGAGAATCTCCGGGGTCAGTTCGGCGATTATTTTTTTTGCCGGCGCGCCTTTGGCCTGGGCCGCCTGAACTTCTTTTTGGATTTCTTTCAGGAAATTGTCCTTGTCGATAGTCAAATTCCGGTCCGCGAGCTTTATAGGCCCGGTAACCTCGAGAATGCCACCAATGACAGCCGGGGAAATCGCAACAACTCCGTCAAAAGAATTTTTTCCGGCGTATGTTTTAGATTCTTCCATCAGCTCAATTGTTTTCACGGCAGAAACGGAATAGTCAAAAAACCAGTTTGAGTCGGCTATGGTCCATGACTTCTCTATCGCCTGCAGCGGTTTCGGCGGAATAATCTTCGCCTCAAGTTCACGGTCGGCGTCGTTTATATCGTGCACGTCCACTAATTTCAAACTTCCTTCGGAAAAGACCGCATCGGCGTAGCTTCCGATGAATCCACCGCCAGGTCTCGGCTCCGAAGAGTTCCCGAAAACAACAAGAATATGCCTATCCTCCGGAGACGACAGCCAGTTTATGAACGCCCTAAGAAAACTGTTTAAATGGCGCAGATTCATGTCGAGAGATAAAGACGAACCGTATTTGCCGGACAGAAAATTGTCGAATCCTATATTAAGAGAGCTTAGTTTGGCGTTTGCCTCGTTTATGGAATCGAGATACTCCTTTATTTTCCGCAAATGCCCTATCAGTTCCTGTCCGCCTCCCCGGAAAAACAGATTGCCCCAGTTTTTACCGAGCGCATCCAGTTCGGCCATCAACCCCAGGCCGGAAGATGAAAGATTTTCAAATCCGGAATAAACCGAGCCGGCGTTCTCCCAAAGAGCTCCGCTTTTTGCAAGGTCGATAAGGCTCAATTTTCGCTCGCCAGTCGTGGAAGCCTGTTCCGCAGAATTATTTTTATTCAGAAAGCCGTTAATCTGCCCCCCGGCTGAATCGAAATATCCAAGAACGCTGCTCCATTGCGCGTAAATTCCCGCGCCGAATAAAAAAAGAATTATAATGAGAAAAGAAGCCAAAGCTATCGACAACTTCCTTAGTGGGAATTTTTTTGCAGGTGGATGCGAAACTGAGGTTTCTTTTTTACCGCTTTCCAAAAATTCATCCGTAGTTCTTTCGTTTATCCAACTGTCGGAAGCCAGATGTTGCTTTCGGATATGTCCGTCATCCGGTTTTTTTATATCAGTCAGAATGCCGGAAATATTTTTCTTCGGAACTTTGGACCTCATTATTAATGAATTCTACCAGTCAAATGGGGAATTAAAAAGAAAAGGCCGCGATTTGCGGCTTTTTCTTAATATCATTGATGTGTCAGGGGCGGGACTCGAACCCACAACCTTGGCCTTATGAAAGCCCTGCTCCACCGTTGAGCTACCCTGACGTCAGAAATCATTTTGCCATCAATAACGGTTTTTGACAATCGCCGCTTGAAACAATATAATTCACCCCGCACTACCATATCTTTGATGCAGAGTAATGGCATGTCATAATAAGCACAATATAAGCACAATGAGCACCGTAACATATCCTTTGATTTAGCATAATGGAGTACGGGGCGGGCGGGCGGGCTTTTACATCGCGGGAGGGTTGGGAATGGTTTTCCGGGGAGCCCCATAAGCTCCTGAAGCGGGTTCGACTCCCGCCCCCGCAACTATGTTTTAACAAAAATCCGGCAGATACGGCCGGATTTTTGTTTCTATTGCTTATTTTTAAGAATGTTGCTTTAATAATCTCGGCACATTCGCCGTTGAATATGGGAACTATCATGGCAGAACCTAAGCCCTTCCACGAGGTTATCGTGAGAAAAGTGAAAGGCATAAACGTCGAGAACATACTCGACACCGAACGGACCAAGTTGAGCACATTGGCAGACATCGCCGCTTCATGCGATCTTCCCGGTTGTCACGACGAGATGCATGAGGCCTTCGTTTGGGCGTATCGCTTCTTGATGCACACGACGCCACCCAAATACCTCTTGTCGCACATCGCCGCCGAGAAAGTCCGGAAAGCGGAACATGACCAAAGATGCGCTGAGGCGATTCATCGGCTGACATAAGCATCTGTCGACGCCTAGTATGCAGTCGCAATTGGCCACTGCAACAGTACTGGGCAGGTATACTGCCCCTCGCACGCTATATTGGCCTGCGAGATTTTTTTTATTAAAACTTTTGAATATCCACAATTTCGCATAAAATAGAACAATGAAGAAAATCGCCATTTTGGGTTTTGCGAGAGAAGGACGCTCCATTTTGAAATTCCTTAAAAAGGATAAGGAATTCAAGAACGCGGAAATCTGGATTTTAGACAGAAGCAGTAAAATTGAAACTCCTGCAGGAATAAAAAAAATAACTGGGTCTGATTATCTTAAAAACCTTGAAAAATTTGACATTATTTTCCGGACGCCGGGCATACCCTATCTTCTTCCTGAAATTCAGAAAGCAAAAAAATCTGGGGTTAAAATATCCAGCGCTACGAATCTCTTTTTTGAACAGTTCCATGGAACCATAGTCGGAATAACCGGAACAAAAGGCAAGGGAACTACCTCAACGATTCTTTATCAAATACTTAAAACAGCCGGCAAAAAAGTTTTCCTGGCCGGCAACATCGGCAAACCGGCGCTTGATATACTTCCAAATACGGACAAAAAATCAATTGTCGTTTTTGAACTTTCAAGTTTTCAGCTCCAAGATATCCAAAATTCTCCTTCAATTGCCGCGGTTCTTGATATCTTTCCCGACCATCTTGATGCACATAAAAACGTGAATGAATATTACGAAGCCAAGGCCAATATCGGCCGTTATCAGAAAATTGGCGATAAGATGTTTTTTTTCTCCGCCAAAGGCGGATCCGCCTCGGGCGGAAAAAACAGCATATTGAGCCAGCGCGTAGCTTCTAAGGGTAAGGGAGAGAAAATTTCAGTTAATGAAAAGTTATTCAAACTTTTTTCTCCGGAGGACCTTCTGGTAAAAGGAGGACACAATTTCAAAAACGCAGTCATGGCAGCGACTATAGCAAAATCGCTCGGTGTTTCAGCAAAAACAATTTTAAAGACAGTGAGCAAATTCCGGGGAAACGAACACCGGCTTGAACTCGCACGCAGAATTGTAAAAAATGGAACTGAGATTTGTTTTTATAACGACTCGGCCTCAACCAATCCGCAAACGGCTGCGGCGGCAATAGAAGCGTTCCAAAATGAAAGGAAAATATTGATAGCGGGCGGGCAAGATAAAAATTTGGATTATAAGCCGCTCGCAAAAGCGCTCAAAAATTCCGGGACTGAACTGGTGGTTCTTTTGGGCGAAAACAGAAATAAGATAGCAAGGGAAACAAGAAAATCTGGGGTAAAAATAAGGTTCGCCCGCACGCTGAAAGATTCCGTTGACGTGGCTTATGAAACAGCCATGAAAATTTCCTGTCTTTCAATTGTGATATTTTCTCCGGCGGCAACCAGTTTTGACATGTTTGAAAATTACGCGGACCGGGGCGAAAAGTTTAAAAAAATCGTAATGGGCTTAATTCAATAATACTAAGAACTCGCGTTGCTGGCCCGTTTTGCGGAATGCGAGGCGCGACGAGGAGGGCGTACAGGCGTACTCCGACGAGAAGCAACAAAGCAGGCCGCAAAATCGGGCCGCAACCCGGAGGGATATGGCCAATATCCGCGATGCCTTTGTCGCTTCGGACTCGATGTACCGCAGCTGGTACACTTTCGTCCTTGCTTCTCGGCATCGCAAATATTGGCCTATATCGCGACTCTTGGTATTATTGAACTAAACCCTGTTAAAATAACATTATGTCTTCCAAAATAGACAAAAAAACAATTGAATATCTGGCAGAACTTTCCAGGATAAAACTTGAACCGAAAGAAGAGGAAAAACTGATAAAAGACCTCCAGAAAATCCTGGACCATTTTGACGAATTGAAATCGCTTGACACTTCTGGCGTGGAACCGACGAACGGCGGCACAGAAATAAAAAACGCATTCCGCGAAGACGAAGAAAGGACGAATACCAACCAAGGCCAGGGAACAGAGGCCTTCCCCGAACCGAAAGACGGTTTTCTTAAAGTCCCGCCCGTATTTTCCGCCGAAGGTGGATCCGCCTCGGGCGGAGAATAAACAAATGCCTAATGTTCCGCTTCAAAAACTGACTATAAAAAAGTTCGGCGAAGGCCTTTTGAAAAAGGAGTTTTCCGCGCTTGAAATCGCGCAGGTTTATTTCAGCGAGATAAAACAAAACGATGGCAAAATCGGTGCTTATTTGAGCTTGAATGAGGTAGGTGCCCTTCGCGACGCAGAAGCGGTTGATATTTCAATAGCTAAAGGCGAATTTGTCGGCGCTCTAGCGGGCGTTCCGCTGGCCATAAAAGACAATATGCTCATAAAAGGCCTGCCGGCGACTTCGGGTTCAAAAATCCTGGAAAATTACATTGCAAGCTATGACGCAGGCGTGATTCAAAAACTGAAAAATGAACATGCGATTTTCCTCGGCAAAACCAACATGGACGAATTCGCCATGGGCTCGTCCACGGAAAATTCGGCTTTCAAAATAACAAAAAATCCGTGTGACCGCGAAAGGGTTCCTGGTGGCTCTTCCGGAGGTTCTGCGGCCGCAGTGGCCGCGCATCTCGCGCTCGGCGCCCTAGGCTCTGACACTGGCGGCTCAATCAGAGAACCGGCCGCTTTCTGCGGAATAGTCGGGCTAAAGCCGACTTACGGCGCTGTTTCACGTTCCGGACTGATGGCTATGGCTTCAAGCTTGGACCAAATCGGCCCCCTGACGAAAACAGTTGAAGACGCGGCTATTGTTTTCAATGCTATCCGCGGGAAAGACCCGCTTGACGCTACCAGCGCAGACGGAAAATATGGTAAAGAACTTTTGAAACCTGATTTTGAAAAAATAAAAAATATAACTGTCGGGATTCCCGAAGAATATTTCGTCGAAGGGCTCAATGAGGAAGTTAAAAGTTCCATCGGACTCGCCATGAAAACAATGGAAAGTATTGGCATTAAATTCAAAAAGGTTTCCATGCCTCATACAAAATACGCGCTTTCCTGCTATTACATAATAGTTCCAGCAGAAGTCAGCTCAAACCTCGCCAAATTTGACGGAATACGTTATTCACGCCTGGACGACTTGAAACACTCCAACCTGAAAGATATTTATTCCAAACAGCGCGGCGAAGGATTCGGAGCGGAAACCAAGCGCCGTATTATTCTCGGAACATTCGTTCTTTCGTCCGGCTATTACGACGCATATTACAAAAAGGCCCAGCAGGTCCGCCGCTTCATAAAAAACGATTTTGACGCCGCTTTTAAAAACGTTGATGTGATACTTGCTCCGACCACTCCAGGCCCTGCTTTTAAAATAGGAGAGAAAACCGATGACCCGCTTACTATGTATTTAGAAGATATTTTCACTGCCCCAGTTAACCTCGCAGGCCTGCCTTCGGTTTCAATACCTGTTCGCGAGAAACCTGCCAGCCGAAGCCTCGGCGCAGGCGGGAAAGAAGGTCTTCCGATAGGATTCCAGCTGATAGGAAAGCCATGGGGCGAATCAGAAATTCTCGGACTCGGACAATATTACGAAAAAATAGCGGCGCCTGAATTGTACTAAGCTGCCAAACTAAGGAGTGCTAGTGGCGCTGCTAGTTGAAGTACCGCTTGTGGAAGTCGCTCCGGAAGCGCTGCTTGTGCTGGCTGAACTCGAAGGAGTCGATGAGGATTGCGCGACTGGCGTTGTGCTTGTCGCATTAACCGGCTGGTCATTCACGTTAACGACTGTCAAAGAAATTGATCCAGGCTGATGGGTTCCAGACAGTTTAGTCTGCATTCCGACAAATTGCTTCAAGGATGCCTCTACGTCAGTGTCTTTTGAATTCTTTACTGAAAGCACGATATTTTTGCTGGTCGTCAGAGAATATGGCAATTTTCCTCCTCCACCCAAAGTTCCGGAAACTTCGAATGGAACTGACACAATAGAACTGGTTACGGCCGGAATAAAAATAGAAATTTGATTACTCAAATCCGCTATTGTTTTATTAAAAGAATCAATCTGGTCAGTAAGCGTTTTTTTGTCGTTAGTAAGCGAATCAATTTGGGTTTGAAGCTGCGGGGAATCATTTCCATTTGGAACACTTAGTGTGACCAATTTTGAATTCAAATTGCCGTTCTGCATAAAGAAATAAATATTTCCGCCCAAAAGCGCTACTGACAAAATTCCCAAAATTATCGTAGGCAATTTCCCTACTCCTGACAGCTTGTCTTTCATGGAAGCAGAAATAATTTGCGGCTTTGTTTCCGAAGAATTTGAAACTGACGGCTTGTCAGTTACGGCCGATTGGAAAACTGGCTCGTTCTTCGCTTTAAAAATGTCGCTTGTAACGAAAGAAGTCGTGGGTGATTTTGCGGCCGGTTCGACCGGCTTGGAAAACGGCTGAGCCGGAGTCAGAGAAGCGGTCGTTCGGGTTCCTGATTCCGCTTCGGCAATCGCCTGAATAACGTCGCCTTCGTTCCACCCGGCTTCCAGTAAGGAACTTTTTATTGCGTCCTTGGAAACTCCGAGTTTCGTCTGCTGAGAGATATAATCTTTAAGTTGCTGGTTGATTGGCATTTGCCTTTATTATAGCAAATCGTTTTTAAAAGACATGTGCAAAATTATTTCTGCTTGCCTGACGCAAGTTATCGGTTAAAATGAACCAATGGTTTTATCCACTCATGCCATAGTCGGCGCCGGTTCGGCCATTTTATTGAGAAATTATCCTATTCTTGGCTTGATAGCCGCTTTTTTCAGCCATTTTCTCCTTGATTCCATTCCACACTGGCATTACAGGCTTCTTTCAAGAGAGAAAAACAATTCTTTTCCTTTCGGGGAAAAACTCAATTTCGGCGCTAATTTCGTCAAAGACATCTTCCGGACAGGAATTGATTTCTGCATCGGTTTGGCGCTTTCGCTTTTTGTTTCCCAAAATTTCTTTCCCGGATATTTTTGGTTGACTGCATTCGGCGCTTTCGCCGGGGCCTTACCTGATTTACTGCAGGTCATTTATTACCGATTTCGAAACTTCGCACCGCTGTTTTATTTCCAAAAGTTCCACGAAAAGGTGCATGCCAAAAGACACCTCGATGACGAGCTGACAAAAGGAATTTTTTACCAAGCAGCACTGTCAGCGGCGATTGTTTTTATACTGATTTTAATTGCCTGATTTTGGTTAAATCCAATCACGTTAAAATTAATTGCTAAATGTTGAACTTGGAGACCATATATGCCGTTATTGTCGCTACCACTACAGGAACAATAATGTTCCATACTATTTTCCAAAACAAACTATCTCTTTTGTCTAAAATAAATTGGCGCCTTATTGTTAATTTATCCAATTCACTTTCAATCTCTTTTTCGTCTGTCAGTGTTGTAAAATACATCCCCCTTTTCCCAAGTGGAGATCTAATTGCTTCTAGTTCATCTTTTAAATCTAGAATTCTTTCCTCAATTCCGTATAAAGTTGTTTTGGGGAAAATTCTATGCCAGTTTTCGGTAAAAAGTTTCTTCATTATCTTCTGTAAAAAATTGTTGGCTTTCTAAGGCGCGGCATTGCGTACAACGTTAGAACCATTTTTCGGCAGAGAAATGAATATATTTATACCCCAAATTTAATGGGATAACTTCAGCCAAGCTGACCACATTGCGGACATTTGCAACTCGACTGATGTTTCCCTCCGAGGTCATGACAGACAGGACATCTGCAATTAGATTTGTGTTTACCGCCACGTTCACCACAATTAGGACACTTGCAGTTCGCCTGATGATTCCCGCCCCACTCCCAACAACTTGGGCATTTACAACTACTTTTATGTCTTCCGCCGAATTTCATTTATTTATAGGAATGCATTTTTATTCCTGATTATATAAAAACTAGCTTTCGGCTTTTTTATCCCACTCTCCTTGAAACCATTCAAACCACTTTTTCTTTTCTTCCTCGGTATGATTTGCCGCCATCATATTCCGCATCGCTTTATGCAAATCGTCAGTAGTGCCGAATATATGCTTGCCGCATTGGCCAGCAACGTCCATAAGTTCCGCGCCTTCAAACACCATATCGCACCCTCCCTCATTATTCATGATTTCCCTGCATGTAAATTTTTTCATAATCTGATTATATCAAAATAAGCGCTCTGCGAAAAGATGCTTTTTAAAAACCGGATTAGCGAAATTTTATTAACGGACTTCTAGTGCGCAGCCGACCGGAATTTCACTAATTTCAAAACCCTCGGTTTTGAATCCGCTTCGCTCATTCCTACACGGAGGGGACGCGGTTGCTTCCCCTCCGACCCACCCCTCGTTCAAATCCGGCCACACTAAAAACAAAAATGACGACGCAAGGTCATCTTTTTTGTTTCTGGCGCAGCCGACCGGATTTGAACCGGCGATCTTCTCCGTGACAGGGAGACGTGTTAACCAGGC
>CAYHXB010000013.1:11071-16740 GCA_964360535.1 uncultured Candidatus Saccharibacteria bacterium | reverse complement strand
GGCAATCGGAATTTTTCGCTGGCCCTCGTTGAGATAAACGACGCCGGCTATCAGGAACAATGTTACTATCACGAAACCGACGTAGGTCGGCAGAGCCGAAGGCGTATACGAAGCAATTACCTGCTGGATAGTGAGTGGCAGGCTGCTGACGATGCCGGCTAAAATTATGAGTGAAATTCCGTTTCCGATTTTTTGTTCGCTTATCAGTTCGCCGAGCCAAAGCGCTATCATCGAGCCCGCGGTAATGGCGAGAACGTTGCCGAGCATGCCGAAAGCGGAAGTCCTCGGAACGATGTTCTGCGAAATAAGCAAGGACAGAAAACCGTAGGCCTGAAGAAAAGCCAGCGGCACAGTCAATAACCGAGAATATTGGTTGAATTTGGACTGGCCTCTTGCGCCTTCCTCGTAATACATTTCTTTTAGGCGCGGAAAAATCATCGTCAGGAGCTGCATTATAATGGTCGCCGTGATATACGGACCGACTCCGAGCATGGCCACGGACAAAGTAGACAAACCGCCTCCGGAGAAAATATTCAGGAAGCCGAAAAGCTGGTTTGAAGAAAAGAATTGTTCCAGACGCAAAGCGTCTATTCCCGGAATCGGAATAGCGGCTAGCACGCGGTAAGCAACCATCAAACCGAGAACGGTGACAATTTTATTCCGCAAATCCTTTATTTTGAAGATTTGGAAAAAATGGTTCATATTATGAAACTTTGCATCCGGCTTTTTCTATTTTTTCCTTGACTGACTTGGAGAACTTTATTCCCTTAAGCGTAATGGGCGCCTCTATATTTCCGGCGAGTACTTTGACATCTCCACGGTAACTCGCGGGCAATATGCCGATTTCCTTCAGGAAATTCTTGTTTACATCAACGACTTTCTTCTCCTTTGAAAATATTTTAACTTTTTGCGCTATTTGCGAAAGGCTAACGATGAACGGCTTCGGCGAAACAGGCCTGTTGGCATAACCGCGCCTCTTGGGCAGGCGTAGAATAAGGTCTCTGACTGCGGGCCTCATGCGGTGCCCGGACCTGGATTTCTGTCCCTTTGTTCCACGGCCAGAAGTAGTTCCGCGCTTGCCGCCGCGGCCGATTCTCTTTTTTGATTTATTCACCGATGAAACCAGGTCGTGTAATTGCATATTTTTATTCTTTGTTTTCTTTTTTTGGCAATTCCAATTTCAATTTCTTCAAGGCTTCTATGGTGGCCAAGGCGTTGGTCAGCTTGTTCGGAGTGCGGCCAAGGCATTTGGCAGTTGCGTCTTTGATTCCCGCCAAAGCTAGAACCGAACGGACGGCTCCTCCGGCTTTTAATCCGTGTCCGGCAACTGCCGGCTTTATCAGAACTTTCGCCGCGCTGTATTTCGCGTTGACTTCGTGAGCGATAGTCCTGTTGTCCTTGAGGTTGACGAATAAAATCTTTTTCTTGGCCTCTGTTTTGGCTTTCTCTACGGCGCTCTGAACATCAAGGCCCTTGGCGACTCCAACTCCGATGCGCCCCCTTTCATCGCCAATAACAACGGCTACCCTGAAACGGAAACGTTTGCCTCCTGCGACGACGCGCGTAACACGACGAAGGTCAAGCACCTTTTCCTTGAATTCTTCTTTTTTGACGTATCTTTCTCTTCTTATCATGATGTTACATTTGGCAACGAGGCCGGGGTAAAATTTATTTTATATCGGCCGAGTGAACCAAATGGAAAAATGTTATTTTTATTATTTTCGACATTTTTCATATGGTTAAACCTCCTTTTCTTGCGCCATCAGCGACTGCTTTTATGCGGCCATGGTATTTATACGAACCGCGGTCAAAAACAGCTTTCTTCACTTCTGCGGCAACCGCCTTTTGGGCTAGTTTTTCACCGACGCGTTCCGCCTGAACGGTCTTTGCATCTTTGCCGGCCGATTTTTTCAAGCCTGCCCCGAGCGAAACCGAGGGGTCAATCGCGGAAACGCTGGCTATTGTGTGTCCTTTTTTGTCGTCGATTAGCTGGGCGTAAACATAGCGATTGCTCCTGAAAACCGATAACCTCGGCTTTTCGGCAGTTCCGATTATTTTAGCCCTGGCGCGGCGCCCTCGGCGGATTCTTATTTTGTTTAAATTTTTTCTTTTATTCATGTTTTTGAATTAAGCGCCCGCAGTCGCGACTTTCTTTCCGGCTTTTCTCCTGACGATTTCGTCCTTGTAACGGATGCCTTTGCCTTTGTATGGCTCCGGTTTCTTGAACTTCCTGATTTTCGCAGCGGTTTCTCCGACAAGCTGCTTGTCTATTCCGGAAACAGTTACGATGTTTTTCTCCACGATTATGGAAATGCCTTCGGGAATTTCGAATTTCACCGGCTTTACGTAGCCCAAAGAGAGCATGAGATTTTTGCCGTCGAGGACAGCTTTGTAGCCGATACCTTCTATCTGAAGGACTTTGGAGAATCCGGTTGAAACGCCGTCCGAAGCGTTTTTAAAGAGAGACCACATCGTGCCGATGTTAATGCGCGCCTGGCGCACATTATTGATTGTAGAAACCTCAGCCAAACCTCCCTCTGTCTTCACTTTCATGAAAGGCAGAATGGGAAGAGTGAGCTCTCCCTTCGGGCCCTTGAAAAACAAAACTCCGGACTCTTCCTTTACGGTAACTCCTTCCGGCAATTTTATAGGTTTTTTAGCCAGTCTGCTCATGTTGTTTTTACCAAATTTCGAACAAATATTCTCCGCCTACTTTTTTCCTGCGAGCCTCGCGGTTCGCCAGAATTCCCTGGTTCGTGGAAAAAACGCCCATGCCGTATCCCTGCTTAACCTGCTTCACTGAGCCGCTCCTTACATACATGTGACGGCTCGGACGGCTTATTATCCTGAAGTCGCTCATGGCTGGCGAACCATTTTTGTAGTTCAATTTTATTTCCAAAAATTTCTTGGTGCCGACTGTTTTCTTCTGAGCATCCTTTAGATAGTGGCGCGAAACCAGAAGCTTCGCGACTTCAAAATCAAAATTGGAGAAAGAAGTCGTGAAACTTTCTTTCTTCACCAGGCCGGCATTTTTAATTTTAGCTAAAAGGTCGTAATACATTTTATTTTACCAGGATGATTTTTTGACGCCAGGTATCTGGCCGTTGCTTGCCATTTCCCTGAAACAAATTCTGCACAGGCCGAAAGTCCTCATATATCCCCTTTTCCGTCCGCACCTGAAACACCGGTTTACAGACCTGGTGGAAAATTTAGGTTTCTTTTTGCTTCTCGCAATTGTTGAAAGTTTAGCCATTTTCTTATTTTTTTCTGCCCGAGGCAGACCCGCCTTGGGCGGAGAAAGGCACGCCTAGCTTGCGGTATTCCGCAATCGCTTCTTCGCGTCTTTTTTTCCTCGGAACGATGTTGAGGCCGAGCGAAAAAGTTACCGGAGATTCTTCCGGATTTATTTCCGGGAACACCATTTGTTCCGTAAAACCCAAATTCAGCGTGCCGACATCGTCTATAAAAGCCGTATCGATTCCCCTGAAGTCGCGCAAACGAGGCAATACTATTGTAATCAGGCGTTCAAAAAAATCAACCATTTTCCTGCGACGCAAAGTCACTTTAACGCCGACAACTTGGCCTTCTCTGGTTTTGAATCCTGAAATGGATTTCTTGGCTTTCCTTAATTCCGGCATCTGTCCTGCTATAACGGAAATATCACGCACTACTTGCGGCTGTATTTTCTGCTCAAAATTGGGCTGCTGGCTTAAGCGTCCCACACCGGCGTTAATCACTATCTTCTCCAAGAACCCGGAGATTTCTGTCTGGCGCGCCGTTTTTGGTTTTACCATTGTAGCTTTTGTCATTTTCATATTCTTGCTCCGCATTTCTTGCATAAGCGGATTTTTTCTTTTTCTTCAACGCGGAAACCGACGCGCGCCGTTTTCTTGCAGTTGGAACAGATAATCATGGCGTTGGAAACGGCTAACGGTCTGGAAACCAGGACTGTTTCTCCCTTCTGCCCCTGTTTGGTCGGACGGACGCGTTTTTTGTAAAGATTGATTCCTTCCACGGTTATTTTGGAATCTTCTGGGAAAACGCCTATAACTGCACCGCTCTTTCCGCGGTCCTTTCCGCTTATTATTTTTACCTGGTCTCCTTTTTTTATTTTCATCCCGTTAGAAACAGATTGTCTCTAGACAATCGTGAATAGCCGCTTGAGCGGCGGACGACTTTTTGTGTGAAATATTAAACATATATTTTGATTTCATGGAATTGTTGTTTCTAACGGGATTCATGACATTAACTACACTATTTCTTCGGCCATCGTCATTATTTTTTCAAAACCCATTCCCTTCAGTTCGCGCGGCAAAGGGCCGAATATTCTGGTGGCTACCGGCTCTTTCTTGGCGTCAACGATAACGGCCGCGTTTTCGTCAAAGCGCACATATGAACCGTCCGTCCTCCTGAAGGCCTGCTTACTGCGGACAAGAACCGCCTTGACTATATCTTTTTTCTTTACGTTCTTGCGCGGTTCGGCTTCCTGAACCGATGCGACGAAAATGTCGCCGATTCTCGCATAGCGGCGCCTGGTTCCGCCCAAAATTCGGAAGCAGCGTATTTTCTTCGCTCCAGAGTTGTCGGCAACCATTAATATGGATCTTTCCTGTATCATTTTATTCTGATTCTTCTTGTGGTGAGCTTTCCCGAACCATTTTCTTTTCTGACAACGCGACGATTGTCCATCTCTTGTCCCTGGAAAGCGGCCTAGTTTCTTCTATGACAACTTTATCGCCGGTGCGGTATTCGTTATTTTCGTCGTGCGCCTTGAACTTAGCCGTGGTCTTATAGTACTTTAGATACTTCGGATGCTTTTTCAGGCGGGTAATCGCAACCACTCTGGTTTTCTGCATCTTGTCGGATACAACCAGGCCGGTCAATTTCCTTTTCATTTTTTTCCCTCCAGAGGCGGGTCCGCCTTGGGCGGATATTTCTTTAATAATTTTGGTCATTTTGCTTATTTGGCTTTTTCATTATCGGCTTTTCCGTTCATGAAAGTCAAAGCTCGTGCTATGTCTTTTTTGAGCTCCCGTAGGTCTTTGACGTTCTTCACTTTTCCGGCAGCCAAATCGAACTTCATGGTCCTGAGTTTTTCTTTTGAATCCTTGACGAACTTTTCGAGCTCGGCCAACGGCTTAGTTTTCAATTCTCCGATTTGTTTCTTTTTCATTCTTGTGGTGAGTTTTATCGAACCATTATTTTTCGGATTTGATTATTACGCGGCTCTTGAACGGGAGCTTGTGTGAAGCGCGGCGGAGAGCTTCCTTTGCGGTTTCTTCGCTTACTCCGTCAACTTCAAGAATTATCCTTCCCGGTTTTACCGGAAAAACATAATATTCAACGCTTCCCTTTCCGCCACCCATAGTGGTTTCCGGAGGACGCTTGGTTATTGGTTTGTCCGGAAAAACGCGTATCCAAAGACGTCCCTGTCTTTTCAAAAAGTGAGTGACGACACGGCGCGCCGATTCTATCTGCCTTGAAGTAAGCCAAGCCGCCTCTGTCGCCTTGAGCCCGAACTGGCCATAATTCAAAGAAAGACCCCTAGTCTCCTTAAGACGTCCCTTGGAGCGGCCCTTCTGCCACTTTCTGTGTTTTACTTTTTTTGGAATAAGCATGGTTTAATTTTTGTTTTCGGAATTGGTTTTCTTCTGGAACACTTCTCCTTT
>CAYHXB010000013.1:0-10971 GCA_964360535.1 uncultured Candidatus Saccharibacteria bacterium | reverse complement strand
GCATGGTTTAATTTTTGTTTTCGGAATTGGTTTTCTTCTGGAACACTTCTCCTTTGTATATCCAAACCTTGATTCCGATTGTTCCGAAAGTTGTGAAAGCGGTGCCTTGACCGTAATCAATGTCGGCGCGGAGATTCTGGAGAGGCAAAGCTCCTTTTCTGAGCGCTTCGTCCCTGGCGATTTCGGCGCCGTTGAGGCGGCCGGCCAAAAGTATTTTTGCTCCCTTAACTTCTCTGTTTTGCATTATCTGCTCCATGTATTTTTTCATGGCTCTCCGGAAAGGAAGACGCTTCTCGAGATCCCATGCAATCTGCTGGGCAACATAAGTCGCGGCTATTTCTGATCTCTTGAGTTCTTCGATATTGACGCTGACAGCTACGCGATTTTCTCCGGCGCTTCTGACTTTTTTGAGCGCGTCTTCAAGAGCTTTGGTAAAATCTTCTATTCCTTTTCCTCCTCTGCCGATTATAAAACCGGGGCGCGCGGCTTTAATTAGAACCTTCAGGTTGTTTATGGTTCTTTCTATTTCAACCGAAGCTATTCCGGCCAAATTGAGCTTGTCTTTGATGAGATTTCTTATTATTTCGTCCTCGGCAAGATATTTGGGATAAGTGGAACGGCCGCCTTTGTCCGGCAAAAACCAGCGGACTGGCCAGTCCTTTATTATTCCAAGGCGAAAAGATTGTGGATTTATTTTTTGTCCCATAGTTTTATTAAATCTTAAATTCTAATATTAAAATTCCAAACAAATTCCAATTTTTCAAATTATAAATTGTTTGTGATTTCATGCTTGTGATTTGTTTAATATTTCGGATTTGGTATTTCATATTTCTATCTATACCATCGATTTTCTCCTGAAGACCTTTTTGAAGAATCCCGGTTCGTTGCGCTGAATATGTTCAGTCGGATTTTTTTCAATTTTCGCTTTCTTTTCTTTTTTGGATTCTTCCTGGACGCGTGTTTTTACTTTTTTCTTGATCTGTATTTTGAAACGGCCGTCTTTCAGTCCGGCGTTTTCCGCCAAGACAAGAGTAATATGGCTCATTTTCTTTTGGATAGGAGTGGCCATGCCTTTGGCGCGCGGCAACATTCTTTTGAGCATCGGACCCTGGTCTACGCGGATGCTTTCTATATAAAGTTTGCCTGGAGCGGAATTCAGGTTTTTGACAGCTCCAGCGACGGCGGAACGAAGCAATTTCAAAATTGGCTTGGCCGGGCGGCGGTTTTGCATTACGAGCTGAGCTTCGGCTTCGTTTACGCTAAGACCCTTAAGCAAACCGGCGATAGCCCTTGCTTTCCTCGGAGTTACTCTTAAATAACTCAAACGCACGGTTTGCCTTTTGGCAATCGTGGTCGCTTCTATTTTTTTATTTTCCTTTAATTTTTCCATTTTCTTATTTTCCTTTTGGAGCGGCAGCGGCCGGAGCGGCGGTTTGGGCTTTCTGCTCAAGTTCTTTCTGTATCTTGCCTCCGTGCCTGACGAATTTCCTCGTCGGAGAGAATTCGCCGAGACGATGTCCTACCATATCCTCGTTTACTCTTACTTCAATGAAGTTTTTCCCGTTGTGCACGGCGAACGCGTAGCCGACCATCTCCGGAGAAATTTCGGAAGCGCGCGACCATGTTTTTATGGGAGCTCCCTCGCCGGCTTTCTGCCGTGAGATTTTTTTGATTATATCTGGCGCCACATAGGGCGGTTTTTTGGATGAGCGTGACATGTTATTTTCTCCTCTTTAATATCATTTTGGTGGACCATTTCTTTTTGTTTCTCGTCTTCCTTCCTCCGGTTATCTTGCCCCACTTGGTCTTCGGGCGCTTGGTTCCGCGCGGCTGCCTGCCTTCGCCTCCGCCATAAGGGTGGTCAACGGGGTTCATTGCCGTGCCGCGAACAGTCGGTCTGATACCGAGCCAGCGCGAACGTCCAGCTTTGCCGATAACGGTGAGATTGTGTTTCGGATTGGAAAGCTGTCCAAGCGAAGCGTAGCCCTCCCACTGGACACGCCTTACCTCTCCTGAAGAAAGTTTTAAATCTGTGTATCCCTCGGAATTGGCGAGAACTTCTGCGTAAGTGCCTGCAGATCTCGCAAGCTGGCCTCCGCGTCCCGGATTAAGTTCAACGCTGTAAACCTGGTAACCGACCGGAATGTTTTTCAACTTGAGGCGGTTGCCCGGCTTGAGCGGGGCGGCTTCCGAAGCGATAACTTCCGAACCTACCTGAAGCCCGTCCGGAGCGATAACATAACGGCGTTCACCGTCGCCGTATTTAAGGAGTGCTATAAAAGAAGTTCTATACGGGTCGTATTCCAAAGTTTCAACTTTTGCAGGCTGGTTCAGTTTGTTCTGCTTGAAATCAATAATGCGGTAAAGTTTTTTGTGTCCTCCGCCCTGATGACGAGTAGTTATCCTTCCTTGGCTGTTTCTGCCTGAGTGAGATTTAAGCTTTTTGGTAAGCTGTTTGCGCGGCTCCACTTTTGAAAGAAGCCTGTAGTCCGGGTGCGTCGTCTGCCTATTTGAAGGAGTTGTAGGTGCGTAACTTTTCATTTTAGTTTATTTCTATTTTTTGCCCCTTCTTAAGCTCGACAATGGCTTTTTTGTAGACGGGTTTTGCGCCCGACCTGCTGCGGAATTTTTTCATTCTCGGCTGGCGCGTAATCGTCTGAATTTTCAAAATGTCGACGCCATAAATCTTTTTGAGAGCTTTTTTGATCTCATTTTTGTTCGCTGAAGGTTCTACCATAAAAACATATTTATTGAGCTTGCTCAAATCGGTCGCCTTTTCCGTGATATGCGGTTTTTTTATTATGAAAATGTTCTTCATGTTAATTTTTGGCTACGAATTTACAGATTTTTACGAATGTACGAATTTTTGCTTTTTATTATTCGTATATTCGTACTGATTCGCCTGCCTGCCGGCAGGCAGGTAAATTAGTAACCTATTTCATTTTGTAGTGCTTTTCTATCACCGGAACGGCGTTTTGGTCTATGAAAACATTCTTGTGGTTCAGTATGTCGTAAACATTAAGTGATTCGGGACTTAAAACGGCGGTTTTCTGGAGGTTTGAAGCCGCTCTGAAAATCTTTTTGTTTTCCAAGTCAGGTATAAAAAGAACATCGTACTTTGTGGAATTCTTTTTAAGTTTAACCAGTTTTTTCATGAATTGGGCGAGGGTTTTCGTTTTCGGAGCTTCTATTTGAAGCGTGTCAAAAAACATTATTTCGCCGTCTTTCAATTTTCTGGAAAGCAAACTGACCAGCGCCACGCGCTTCATTTTTTTGTTTATTTTCTGGGAATAGTCCCTCTGATTTGTCGGGCCATGCGATTTGCCGCCGCCTTTCCAGAGCGGAGAACGAATTGAGCCGTGACGCGCGCGTCCCGTTCCTTTCTGCCTCCATGGTTTTCTTCCTCCTCCTCTTACTTCGCCGCGTCCCTTGGCGTGAGCCCACGGACTGCGGAGATTGGCAAGCTGGGCGTTCAAAACCTGGACTACGAGCGCTTCTTTCCACGGCGCGCCGAAAACGGCGTCCGGCAAATCAACCTCGCCTACTTTTTCGTTTTTCAAATTATAAAGTGGTTCTTTCATTTTTTTATTTATGAAATTCTCGATATCTGGATAAGTCCTCCGATTGCTCCCGGAACCGCGCCTTTAATCATTAAAATATTTTTGTCAGCGTCAATGCCGGCGATTTTCAAATTCTTGATGGTAACGCGGTCGCTTCCCATGCGTCCGGCCATTTTCCTTCCGGGAAAAACTTTTTGCGGAGCGGTGGAACCTATGGAACCAGGAGCGCGCAAGCGGTTTTTCTGTCCGTGCGTCTTGGGTCCGCCGCCGAAGCCATGGCGCTTTACGACGCCCTGAAATCCACGTCCCTTTGAAATCCCCGTTACTCTGATGACATCACCTTCCTTGAAGGCGGAAACATCAAATTCGGCGCCGAGCTGATAGTCCTCTTTTTTTGCGGACGGAGAAGCGGAAAATTTGAATTCGCGCTTTTTCTTTCCGCTTGCCAGCTGGACTGCGTCATATCCGTCTCTTTCTTTTGTGCGGACGATGGTTACTTTATTTTTGGAAACCTCAATCAAGGTCACTGGGATGACCTTGCCTTCTTTCCAAATCTGGCTCATGTTTAGTTTTTTGCCCAGGATAAACATAAATTTTGCGTCTCTCAATGCTAGTAATAAAAAACCGCCAAGGCGCAGCCAGGCGGCAGCTATCCTTGTGAAACGCTCTTAATTACTATTGAACGTCCATTAAAGAGATGGGCAGATTGTAGCTCAAATATGGCAAAGTTGTCAATCCTTTATAAAAGAATCGCCGGGGCTTCCATTTAAAACACTACTATATAAAAACAGCAAGCGTAAATTTTCGGTTTAAGAGAAGCTATCGCAGACACAAAAAGCTTGGTCTCGCAAAGCGAGTTTTTGTGTCGAGATGCAAGAATGCCCATCCGCTGGAGATGGGCAATTCTGGTTCTCTTAAACTGAAAATTGGAGCTCTTTATGCCATCTTTATCTCCACATCCACGCCGGCGGGAAGATTAAGATTCGAAAGCGATTCTATTATCTTCTGGTTCGGGTTGGAAATGTCTATCAGGCGTTTGTGGATTCTCAATTCGAACTGTTCGCGGGAATCCTTATGGACGAAAGTGGAACGATTGACGGTGTATTTTTTTATTTCCGTCGGGAGAGGAATCGGGCCGATTATCTTGGCGTCGTTCCTTTCCGCCGCTTCTATTATCTGCCTTGCCGAGTTGTCTATGAGCTTGTGGTCATAGGCCTTCAGGCGTAGCCGTAATCTCTGTGGAAGATCGTTTTCTTTCTTGGCCATAATATTTTAAATTCTAAATTTTAATATCGAAATTATAAACAAATTATAAAATTCAATTTTCCAAACATTTTTGAACTTTGTGATTTATAATTTGTAATTTGTTTAAGATTTAGAATTTAGTGCTTAGGATTTCCAAAATTTTATTTGCTTATTTTTGTTACGACTCCCGCGCCCACGGTCTTGCCTCCTTCGCGGATGGCGAACCTCTGCTTTTCTTCAAGAGCGACTGGCGAAATCAGTTTGACGTTCACGTTGACGGTGTCGCCGGGCATAACCATTTCTGTTCCTGTCGGCAAAGTCACATCGCCTGTAACGTCGGTCGTCCTGATGTAGAATTGCGGCTTGTATCCGGTGAAAAACGGAGTGTGGCGTCCGCCTTCTTCCTTGCTCAAGATATAAACTTCGGCTTCAAATTCTGTGTGCGGAGTAACACTGCCGGGCTTGGCGAGAACCTGCCCTCTTTCAACGTCTTCTTTCTTAAGTCCGCGGAGAAGAATACCGACGTTATCTCCGGCCAGGCCTTCGTCGAGAAGCTTGTTGAACATTTCAATGCCCGTGACGACTGTCTTCTGGGTCGGTTTCAATCCGACGATTTCTATTTCTTCGTTGACTTTCACCTTTCCGCGTTCGGCTCTTCCGGTAACGACGGTTCCGCGTCCTTCAATCGAGAATATGTCTTCAATAGGCATAAGGAACGGCTTGTCCAATTCGCGGACCGGGTCCGGAATGTAATCGTCCAGAGCTTTTACTAAGTCAATGATTGGCTTGGCGTCCGGCTCGTCCGGCGTCTTGGCGTTAAGCGCCTTCAAGGCCGAACCGCGAATGACAGGAGTGTTTTCTCCGTCATAGTTGTATTTCTTTAAAAGTTCGCGGATTTCGGATTCAACGAGGTCAATAAGTTCCGGGTCGTCCACCATATCGCACTTGTTGAGGAAAACGACAATTCTCGGCACACCTACCTGGTATGCCAAAAGAATGTGTTCGCGGGTCTGGGGCATCGGGCCGTCGGTGGCCGCGACTACGAGAATGGCTCCGTCCATCTGGGCGGCGCCGGTTATCATGTTTTTGATGTAGTCGGCGTGGCCCGGAGCGTCAATGTGGGCATAGTGCCGTTTTTCCGATTCGTATTCGGAGTGGTGAAGAGCAATAGTTATACCGCGCGCTTTTTCTTCGGGAGCATTGTCGATGTTGTCGACTCCTTCTTCTTTCGAAGCGAGACCTTTCATAAAAAGGATGTGCGTCATCGCCGCGGTCAGAGTGGTCTTTCCGTGGTCGACGTGTCCGATTGTTCCTACGTTAACGTGAGGCTTGGCCCTCGAAAATTTTTCTTTTTCAGCCATTTGTTTGTTTTATCAGCGAATAGCGAATTTGTTTCGAATTTACGAATTCGTATATTCGTATTTGATTCGTTATTCGTTGATGATTATTTTTATTTATTGCTAGTTTCGACCTAGTTTATGACGATTTGATAATTGTAATGCTAAACCGATAATTGTCAACCCCGTTATTTTTTCTTGCCCTCGATCCATTCGACGCTATTCGCTACTCAGGATTTCAGACTATCTATTTCTTTTTGCCTTCAATCCGTTCGGCATACTCAGGATTTCGGGCTCTTTTTATTTTTTCTTGCCCTCAATTATCAGCTGGGCGATATTATTCGGCGTGGGTTCGTAACTGCTGAACTCCATGCTGAAACTGCCGCGTCCCTGCGTCAGCGAACGCAAAGCGGTAGCGTATCCGAACATTTCCGATAGCGGAACTTTGGCGTCTATGACTTTGATGTTGGCCCTGTCGCCGATTGTTTCAATCTTGCCACGCCTGGAATTGATATCGCCGGTGGTTTCGCCGAGAAACTCTTGCGGTATTATAACCTGCACTTTCATTATCGGCTCCAGAATGACCGGCTTGGCGCGCTTGGCGGCTTCCTGAAAAGCCATCGAGCCGGCAATTTTGAAAGCGGCTTCCGAAGAGTCCACTTCGTGGAAAGAACCGTCATAGAGAGCGACCTCGATGTCCACTACCGGGTAATGGGCCATGATTCCTTTGCCGAGCGCTTCCTTTACTCCCTTTTCAACGGCCGGAATGAATTCGTTTGGAATTATTCCTCCCCTGATCTCGTTTTCGAAAATAAATCCTTTCCCGCGTTCCAACGGCTTGACCCTGAGCCAAGCGTGTCCGTATTGTCCGCGTCCGCCCGACTGTCTTATATATTTTCCTTCGGCTTCCGCCTCGGCGGTTATTGTCTCTTTGTAAGCAACCTGCGGACGGCCTACGTTGGCTCCCACGCTGAATTCTCTCTTCATCCTGTCAACGATAATTTCCAAATGAAGTTCGCCCATTCCGGAAATGATGGTCTCGCCTGTTTCCGGGTCTCCGGCAACCCTGAATGTCGGGTCTTCGGCGGCCAGGCGATGCAAAGCAATGCCCATTTTTTCCTGGTCGGCCTTTGTTTTCGGCTCGATTCTGATTCCGATAACCGGTTCAGGGAAGATTATTCTCTCAAGAATTATCGGGAATTCGGGGGCGCAGAGAGTGTCGCCCGTGCCGGTGTTTTTCAATCCGACAATGGCGGCGATTTCTCCGGCGTAGATTTCGTCCACTTCTTCGCGCTGGTTGGCGTGCATGCGGACGATACGCCCGACACGTTCTTGTTCGTTCTTGGTTGCATTAAGTATGTATGAACCTTTCTTAAGGACTCCGGCGTAATTCCTGAAATAGGTTAAGCTGCCGACATAAGGGTCGTTGGCGATTTTGAAAGCGAGCGCGGTGAACGGCTCTTCGTCTTCCGGTTTCCTGGTTATTTCCGCGCCATTCACGTCAGTTCCCTTTACCGGCGGCAAATCAAGCGGAGAAGGAAGATAATCAACGACTGCGTCCAGAATCAGCTGGACTCCTTTGTTCTTCAAGGCCGAACCGGTGTACACCGGGATTATTTTGTTCGCGATGACCGCTTTTCTCAAAACCCGCATCAGATCTTCAAGCGGAATTTCTTCTCCGGCCAGATATTTTTCCATAAGCGCGTTGTCGTTGTCGGCAATCGCTTCAATAAGTTCGCGGCGGTGCTTTTCCACATTAGCTTTCATTTCTTCGGGAACGGGAATTTCAATTACACGTTCGCCTTTTTCTCCCTGAAACTCGAAAGCTTTCATGCGCAAAAGGTCAACGACTCCCTTGAAATCGGATTCCATTCCTATTGGAAGCTGCGCGCGGAAAGCGTAGGGCGTCAAACGTTCCCTTATGGAAGCAAAACTTCTTTCAAAGCTCGCGCCCATGCGGTCCAGTTTGTTGATAAAACAGATTCTCGGAACGCCATATTCGTCGGCGTAGTGCCAATTGGTTTCGGATTGCGGTTCCACTCCGGCGACGCCGTCGAAAACGACTACGGCTCCGTCGAGAACGCGGAGCGAGCGTTTGACTTCAACGGTAAAATCAATGTGCCCGGGAGTGTCTATTAGGTTAATGCGGTATTCAAAATTTTTTGCCTGCCCTGCCTGCCCGGCCAGGGAGTTTATCGAAGGGTCGCCGCTGATATATGTAGGCGTCCAGAAAGCCGTAGTTGCGGCCGAAGTGATGGTGATGCCGCGCTCCCTTTCTTGTTCCATCCAGTCCATGACCGTGTCGCCTTCGTGGACTTCTCCGATTTTGTGCGAAACGCCGGTATAAAAAAGAACGCGTTCGCTGACGGTCGTCTTTCCCGCGTCAATGTGAGCGATAATACCGATGTTTCTCGTTTTTTCCTGTGAGTATTCTCTTGGCATGGTTTAATCAACGAATAACGAATAAAAAAACGAATTTACGAATTAAAATTTACGATTCTAGTAAAACTTACCTTATCCGACCCAAAATTAACAAGAATGGCAAGCTTAAAGTCATTTAATTTTAAGTATTCTAACACTTGGTCAATATGTCTTTTAGAATATCTATCTCCTTTCTTTATCTCAACTATGATTTTGTCATTCACTATAAAATCAACGAATCCTTTTCCTACAATTTTTCCGTGGTATTTTAAAGAATAATAAACTTGTTCTTTAAATATCAAATTATGATTACGAAGGGCTTCAGCAAGGGCACGTTGGTAATATTTTTCGTGGTGTCCACCGCCCAATTCATTGTGTACATCAAAGGCACAGCCGACAATCTTATAACTCAACGCTGGATAAATCAAATCTTCCCGTCGCAGTTCTTTCATTTTTTAATTTATTCGTAAATTCGCAACAAATTCGTTATTCGTTGATGATTACCGGACAAAGTGAGCGAAAGCCCTGTTCGCTTCGGCTTGGCGGTGCATATCCAACTTTTTCTTTACCGCGTCGCCTTCGTTTTTCGCGGCTGCCATTATTTCAATCGCCAATTTTTCGGCTATCGGCTTTCCCTTTTTTGCCCTTGCCGCGTTTATTATCCAGCGCACGCCAAGCATGAAACGGCGCTCGGGACGCACTTCGCGCGGAACCTGGTAGTTGGCGCCTCCGACTCTCTTTGAGAAAACCTCAATGAGCGGAGAAGTGTTTGCCAATGCCTGCTCAAAAATTTCAACCGGCTCTTTCTTGGTGTCCTTTTTTATTTTTTCAAAAGCATCGTAGACCGCTTTTCTGGCAATGGTTTTCTTGCCATCCCTCATGACGGAACTTATGAAGCGTCCCACGTCAACCCTTGAATAAACCGGGTCGGGCAAATGGTATTTTTTGTAAACTCTTTTCTTTCTCATGATTGGTTATTATTTCTTTTTGGCGCGTTTGGCTCCGTATTTTGACCTCTGCTGTTTTCTGTTTTCAACTCCGGTTGTGTCCAGAACTCCGCGGACAATGTGATAACGGATTCCAGGAAGGTCTTTTACACGGCCGCCGCGGATGACAACAATAGAGTGTTCCTGGAGTTGGTGGCCTTCGCCAGGAATGTAGGCTGTAACTTCCATGCCGTTGGTAAGGCGGATACGCGCGACTTTACGGAGAGCAGAGTTCGGTTTCTTCGGAGTTGTAGTGAAAACTTTCAGGCAAACTCCCCTTTTGAATGGAGAACTTGAATAGACAGGTTTGTTTCTGACGGTGTTGAAATAAAATGCCAAAGCCGGCGATTTTGTTTTAACCTTCGTCTTTTTTCTTCCTTTCTTTATAAGTTGTGTGACTGTGGGCATTGTTATAAGTAACTAGACATCAGTTATTAGTAATCAGGGCTTATTTCACCATCTTTCCCATTAACTAATTTCTGATGCCTGATAACTGATGACTTAACTAGGGCGGACGAGGGAAATTTTAAATCAAATGACCCCTTTGTGTCAAACAGGGCCTTTTAAATTTTATACCGGTTAAAACCCGGTGATTATCCCGTAAAGCCAATGTATTAAAGGCGTTATCATCTGGAATCCGAAAAATATGAAAAAGAGAAGAATGAACAAGCCGTAGCGTTCCAAAAAAATTTCCAATTGTAGAGCCATTTCGTTTCTCGGCAAAATTGAAAAAAGAACCTTGGAGCCATCCAGTGGCGGCAAAGGAACGAGATTGAAAATCGCAAGAAGTATATTTATGTAAACGATGAAACTGAAAAACATATAAATCGGGGAATTGGCAGAATATCCGGCGAACTGCAGCAACCGCAAAAGAATTCCAAATACAACGGCGAGGATAAGATTGCTAAGTGGCCCAGCCATTGCTATTTTGCCTGCTCCGGTTTTCGGATTTTTTAGATAAGCCGGATTATAGGGCACCGGTTTCGCCCAGCCAAAAACAAAAGAACCGCTGCTGGCGACAAAAAGCATTATCGGCAAAAGAAAAGAGCCGAAAAAATCCAGATGCTTCACCGGATTCAAAGTCAGCCGCCCAGCCAATCGCGCAGTCGGGTCCCCGAGATGCTCCGCGACATAGCCGTGTGAAATCTCGTGGAGCATCACCGAAAAAATCAGGACAGCCAGCTGAAAAATTAAAAATGTTACTTGATCCATAGCTAAATAATACAATAGATTGAAAAAAACGGCTAAAACATTATAATTACCCTGACGATAATCAAACGTGTCCCTGTAGCTCAATGGATAGAGCGCTTGGCTTCGAACCAAGAGGTTGCGGGTTCGACTCCTGCCGGGGACACATGTATGCCCCTATAGCTCAATTGGCAGAGCAGGTCCCTCTTAAGGACAAGGTTCCAGGTTCGAGGC
>CAYHXB010000012.1:0-17120 GCA_964360535.1 uncultured Candidatus Saccharibacteria bacterium | reverse complement strand
GGCACCGCGCGCATCGGCTACGGCGTGATAAAAAAAGAATACGGGAAAATATCTTTTCTGGACGCCGGCATTCTCAAGATTAAAGCCGGGGAAAATCAGCATGCACTTCTCCAAATAAAAAACGAATTGGGCTTACTCTTAAAAAAATGGAAGCCGGGCCTTATGGGCGTGGAAAAAGTATATTTTTCCAAAAATCAGAAAACGGCTATGTCAGTCGCCGAAGCGCGCGGAGTCATTCTCTTAGCCGGGCTGGAGGCAGGTATTGAAATAAAGGAGTGCTCGCCGAACGAAGTAAAATCGGGGCTGACCGGCTACGGGCTGGCCGACAAGCGCGGCGTGGCCAAAATGGTTAACCTCGCGCTCGGCACCCCCAACCTGAAAATAATAGATGACGCAAGCGATGCATTGGCTATCGCCATTTTTGCTTCCGGTTCCCTGAAAACAGGAAGATAATAAGCGGGGTTGACACAAAAAAATTTTACCCTATACTTTTTAAGTCAAAACTATTCCGCTAACGCGGAGAAAGGTCGCCAAGAATTATTCGGACAAAAAAACGACACATAGTTTGCGAAAATGGTTACCGAAATCGAATTATTAAAAAATTTCACTCTCCAGGAAGAAAAATTGGATGATGATGTGGAGGAAGATGACGGCATAGACGAGGGCAGTGATGACGATGACGAAGAAGAGGATGAGGAGGAGGAAGGAGGAATGCTCCATGAAAATATTTACCAGGATCCCGGAGATTCCGAAAAATCGTACGAATAACGGATAAACTGAATAAAATCGTCTCCAAATGGACAAAGGGGGCGATTTTTGTTATTGCTAGTGTTAAAATTCACATACTGAATCCGATGTTCCGCAAAAAAACAAAAAAGAGCGACTTTAAAAAAATAATCTGGAAAATCGCCGTAGTCACAGCGGCTGTTTTTGTTTTCGCGGTAACGGCAATGATGATTATGGCTGGAAACCTGCCTTCGGTCACAGAATTCAGCAGCCAGAACATGAGCCAATCAACCAGGATATATGACAGGACAGGCCAAATTCTTCTCTATGAAGTAAATTCGGGAGAAAAACGGACGGTGGTTTCTTTAGACCAAATTCCGAAATATCTGAAGGACGCGACCATAAGCATCGAAGACGAGAATTTTTACAACGAGCCGGCTTTCGATTGGAAGGGGATATTAAGGGCGACTTTCGTTAACATAACAAAGGGCAGGATTGCGCAGGGTGGTTCTACGATCACGCAGCAGTTGGCCAGGAATGCATTTCTCACTATAGACAGGACTTTCACCAGAAAAATAAAAGAATTAATTCTGGCCATAAAACTCAACGAAAATTATTCCAAAGACGAAATCCTGAATCTTTATCTCAATCAGATACCTTACGGCCCGACGATTTACGGCGTTGAAACAGCCAGTTGGGCTTATTTCGGAAAATCTGTAAAGGATTTGAATCTGGCCGAGGCGGCCGTTCTGGCGGCCACGCCCAAGGCGCCCAGTTATTATTCGCCGTGGGGCAGCCATGTAAAAGAACTTCTCGGCAGGCAAAAGCTCGTGCTCAATAAAATGTACGAACTCGGTAAAATAACGAAAAAACAATTGACGGAAGCGTCAGATTACAAATTCGACTTTCGGCCCAAATCAATTGGCGGGATAAAAGCTCCGCACTTCGTGATGGCGGTGCAGGATTATCTCATACAAAAATACGGCGACGATATGGTCAGCCGCGGTGGATTGAAAGTAATTACAACTCTTGACTGGAATCTTCAGGAAGTTGCCGAAAAATCCGTAGAAACCGGGGTACGGAGAAACGTGGAGTTGTATCAGAGCAAGAACGCCGCTCTGGTTGCCCAAGACACGACCACCGGCCAAATTCTGGCCATGGTTGGCTCGCGCGACTACTTTGACGCAAGTAATGACGGGAACTTCAATGTGGCCACTCAGGGGTTCAGGCAGCCAGGGTCGGCTCTTAAGCCGTTCGCCTACATAACGCTTTTTCAAAAAGGTTTTTCGCCGGATAGCGTTCTTTTTGACGTGCCGACGGAGTTCGCTTCAAACGACCCTTCTTGTCCTGCAATCGTCGATTACAACAATGCCAACACGGACTGTTTCCATCCGCAAGATTACAGCGGCGCATTCGCCGGACCAATAACGCTACGCGCTGCGCTGTCAGAGTCCATTAACATCCCGGCGGTCAAGGTCTTGTATCTAGCCGGCATCTCCGATGTACTTAATACTCTTCATAATTTCGGAATAACAACGCTCAATGAGCCCGGCCGTTATGGCCTGTCTCTTGTTTTGGGAGGCGGCGAAATAAAATTAATAGATTTAGTAGGGGCCTATTCAGTGATGGCCCAGGAGGGAGTCAAACATCAGCAATCAATGGTGTTGGAAGTTAGTGATAGCAAGGGAACGATTTTAGAATCTTATCAGGACAAAAAACAAACAGTTGTTGACGCGCAATATCCGCGCCTGATAAACGACATATTGTCGGATACTGATGCCAGGGCAAATCTTCTTCATACAAGTTTATCGCTGACCGTCTTCCCTGATTATGATGTGGCTCTCAAGACGGGAACAAGCAATGACTATCGCGACGCCTGGTCTTTCGGCTACACTCCTACGCTTGTCGTAGGAGTCTGGGCCGGAAATAATGACAATACGCCCATGCAGAGGCATGGTGGCAGCATTCTGGCTGCGGTTCCAATCTGGCACGACTTCATGGCCGAAGCCCTTAAAACGCAACCAAAGGCGGCATTCGGCCGCCCCGACACGATCAACGAATCGAAACCGATGCTTAACGGCGATTACATGGCAAACGGGGAAATGCATTCTGTTCTTTATTATGTCGACAAAACCGACATTGCAGGCACGCCCCCCACGGACCCTTCAAGGGACCCGCAATTTACAAATTGGGAAACTGCAGTACTGGAGTGGGCAAGGAACAACGCGCAAAATTATCAGGGCTATCAGTTTCAATCCAACGCAGACGGTCAAACCAATTTATTGATGTCCTCAATAAAAATAATAAATCCGGTAATGGGAAGCTTCGTCAGCTCCCCGATTAATTTGTCTGCCGAAATAAGTTCTCCGTCGGAAATAAACAGAATAAATGTTTATTTCAACGGGCAGATTGTCGGAAATTTTTCCGGAAGTTTCGGGAATACTTATGAATTAAACTGGTCTTTTGTCCCGCCCGCATTAGAAGCGCAGAATTCTATTGATGTCGAAGCTTTTGACGCGCAAAACCGCCAACTCAAATCGGAAACGATAGTTTACAACTAGGCCTTGAGAATTGGCATTACCAAATAAAAATAAGAAATGTCTTTGGGAGATTTTATAACAGCCGGTTTATTGTCATCATTCATTCCGAAAAATATTTCCTCCGATTTGACCGCCTTGAGGCCATCGCTCAGATATTTCCAGTTAAAGAATATTTCCTTGGCGGACCCTTCTATTTTGGCCGGCAGGACATAATTATTTTCTCCGAGGGATTGGTCTGAAGAAGATATTTCTATCGTTTTTTTATTTTCGAGAACTTTTAACTTTATTTCATTGCTGTTCGCGCTGAAAATTCCGGAAAGTTTTAAACTATTCATGAATTCTTCCTTCGAAATCAGCACTTCGGCGCCGTATTTCTTCGGGACAATTTGTTTGTAGTCTGGGAAATTGCCTTCCATCATCCTGGAAAAAAGTTCCCACTGCTCGGCTCTGAAAAGAACTTGGTTTTCGTCGCGATACATTCTGACTTTCCCTTCGTCTCCCAGAATCCTCATTAGTTCGTTGGCGCTTTGTATCGGCAGAAGGAAGCTGAATGATTCTTCGCTTGTGGAAGAAAACTGCGTGTTATTTATAATTTTTTCCGCCAACCTGAAGCTGTCGGTGGCCACCAGCTTTAAGCTATCTACAGAGTACTCGATAAAAATACTGTTGAGTTCCGGCCTTAATTCCGAAAATTGCGAAGCTAATGTTACCTGGCTAAGCGCGTCTTTGAGCAGCAACGATTCGAGTTCAATATAATCTTTCTGGTTTTTTATCTTCGGTATAAGCGGGAATTCGTCGCTTAGCGAAGAATTGATTGATGCCTGATAATTGTCTGTTTTAATGTCCAGGATATCTTTTCTGGTTTCTATATTTAATCTCTCGCTTTGGATATTGGAAATTATATTTGAAAGAATATTAACCGGGGCCGCGATAGAACCGTTTTCTATTATTTTTCCGGAGACGATAAATTTTATTGCTATTTCCAAATTGGTCGCGGTGAGGACTATTTTATTTTCAGTGGTCTCCAAAAGAACATTTTTAAGAATCGGCAGCTGAGGATTGCTACCTGCTATTCTGCCTATTGCCGACAATCCTTCCTTTAAATTATTTTTTATGACGATTACTTTCATAATTATAATAATAGTTAATATATAAATTATTGTTACTGTTGTTATAGGGCTCTTTTTATCGGCGAATTCGCGACTTTATCTTTATTCTAATTGAATTCTTCATGTTAACAGCCTGTTGATTACGACTTAAAAATCAACTCTTTTATTGTGATGATTTTCTGGAATAAAGAAGAGTTCTTGTTTATTTCATGGTTTATTTTTTTGACTGCGTGTATAGCGGTGGTGTGATCTTTTCCCAACTTTTCCCCAATATACGGATAGGACATATCCAGGATATCCCGAAGAAGATACATGGCTATTTGTCTCGGTTCAACTATTTCTTTTTTCCTTACCCTGCCGGTTAAGTCGCTTACTGCTACATTATAGAATTCCGCAACAGATTTTATTATTTGAGAATCACTGACGCGCTTCGTGAAGCTATGGACGGCTTTCTCTATTATTTCTTCCACCATTTTTTCGTTTATTTGGACACTTTTCATATCCTGATAGAAAATAATTTTGTTTATAACACCCTCAAGTTCTCTTATATTTTTTCTGACCTTGTTGGCTATGAGGTCGATTATCTGGTCGCTAAGTTCCCTGTTGTTTTCCTGAAGTTTGCTTTTTATTATCGCGACCCTCATTTCATATTCCGGATAAACAATATCGACTATAAGCCCGCCCTCGAACCTGGAACGCAACCTTTCTTCCAGTGTCGGAATGGATTGTGGCGGCCTGTCCGACGATATTATTATCTGCTTGTTGTTTTCATAAAGCGCGTTGAAGGTGTGGAAAAATTCTTCTTCAGTTTTTTCTTTTCCTCCGATGAACTGAATGTCGTCTATTATCAAAACATCCACATCGCGGTACTTTCTTTTAATATCTTCCATTCTCTTGTTTCTTATGGCCCAGACGACATCGCTGGTAAATTTTTCAGAAGAAACATATTTCGGCCTAATCTTGCCGCCGTATTTTGCCTTTATCTCGTTTCCTATCAGCTGTATCAAGTGGGTTTTACCGAGCCCGACGCCGCCGTATATGAAAAACGGATTATATTTGGTACCGACGCTCTGTATGACCGCATTAGCGGCGCTGAAGGCAAGTTCATTTGAAGAACCGACAACAAAAGAACCAGTGTTATATCTTGGATTAAGATTGGTTTCCGGGTCAACGCGGAATTCCAGATTTATTTTATTTTCGAACTTCGGCATTTCGGCATATTGCGGTTTTTTCAAAGAAATCTCCTGTTTCTGCCCGGATACTATAAATTCCAACTTTCTTACGGAATCGTCGAAATTTCTGGCTATCCCGAGCAAATTCTTGTGATATTTGTTTTCAACCCACTCTTTCGCGAAATTATTGGGCAAAACTATGAAAAGCGTACCTTCTTTTTCGTCAGCTAAATGGCTGTTTTTGAGCCATGTGGCGAAATTGGCTCTTGAAAGCTGAATTTCCATCTCCCCCAAGATAGAACTCCAGAGTTTTTCAAGGTTTTTTTCCGTAGTTTCCATTGAGTTAATTGTTTTTATTAAAAATCTTTTAGAACAGGTGTAATTAAAGGCCTGAATGAACAATATTGCAAGCGCAAAAAATTGAATCCGTACCTAATACTATTTCTATCCTAATTCGGGGATTAAGTATACAAACAAAAATGTGTATTATCTGTTGAAAACAATTTTCAACCATATTACGACTAGGGCATTGACCACACGCCTTTTTCTTATATCGCAAAATGTGCGGGGTTGATTAATTTTTTTTTTATGATAAAATCTAAAAAATGTCACAAACATACAATCCTAAAAAGAAAAAGCGCAGAAAGACTCATGGGTTCCTAAAAAGAATGCGTTCTCCGGGAGGCCGGAGCGTTTTAGCCCGCCGCAGGCAGAAAAGCAGGCGCCGGGTTGCTTTATGATAGCCAAAAAATTGCGCATTCCAGACAATCTATTCTCCCAGAAACAAACCGGCCAGACCCATTCGGATTATTTTCAGTTGAAAGCATTTCCAAATGATTGCGGACACAACAGATTTGGCGCAGTGGTAGGGACGAATGTGGACAAACTTTCAGTCAGGCGCCATTTTTGGAAAAGATTAATACTCAATGCGTCTGCGTCGCAACTAAACTCGGGAAACGATTTCATAATTGCGGCAAAGCCAGCATTGGGCAAAATTTCCAAGAAAGAAGCAGAAGAAGAACTCAAAAAAATCTTTTCCGAATTCAGAAATAAAAACAAAAACAAAAAATGATATCCTCAATTTATCACGCGATTATTTATCAGCCGATACTTAACATTCTTGTTTTCTTTTACAAGACGATTGCCTTTTACGATTTCGGCCTCGCCATAATTTTTTCAACAATTTTCATCCGCATTCTTCTATACCCGGTTTTTCACAAAAGCGCCAAGCACCAGATGGTAATGCAGAAAATTCAGCCGAAAATCGAGAAGCTAAAAGAAACCCATAAGGACAACAAAGAAAAACAGCTTAAGGCAACCATGGACCTTTATCGGGAACATGGTATAAATCCCATGTCGGGAATCGGCCTTCTTCTCGTGCAGCTCCCGGTTCTGATAGCCCTTTACCAGATTTTTTTTGACAAATTCACGCCAGCCATTTCGTCAAATCTTTACTCGTTCGTCGGCGCGCCGGCGACTTTCAACACTTCGTTTTTAGGCTTGATAAATTTGGAACAGAGTAGTATTCTAATTGTTAGTTTGGCGGCAATTTTGCAGTATTTTCAGGGCAAAATGATGTTGCCAAAAATCGAAAAGGGGAGAGAACTCAGCACTGCCGAGTCCGTCGGACGCCAGATGGTTTATCTCGGCCCGGTGTTGACTCTGCTGATTTTCATGAATCTGCCTGCAGCCATAAGTCTTTACTGGGCAGCCAGCACCCTTTTCACGATATTCCAGCAAAAAATAATCAAACAACAATTCGGTCCAAATGAAGAACTTGGAAATTTTCGTAAAAAAACTGATTGAATTGATGGGCTTCGACGATTACACTATTGAAATCGACGAAGAGCACCGCCACGGAAAAATTTTTATCCACAACAACCCTAATCTCGTTAAAGAAAACCTCCCGTTAATATTGGATTCAATAAATCATTTGACACAGCTTATTACAAGAAAAGAAAATCAACCCTCCGCTTTTTTCGACATAAACAATTACAGACGCGAACGCGAAACGATAATTACCGAACTTGCGCGCGCTGCTGCCAGAAAAGCCGCGGCCACAAAGGAAGAAATTTCTTTGCCAGCAATGAATTCCTACGAGCGCCGCATAATACACGTTGAATTGGCAAGCCGGCCGGACGTTTCCACGGAAAGCATCGGTATCGGACGCATGCGTTATGTAGTAATCAGGCCGATTGACGAGAATACTCCCAAGAAAGAAATTATCATAGAGGAAATCACCGGTGAATCCGTGGAAATTTAACAGTGCTTTGATAAAAAATCCCTCCCTCTGCCTAGGCAGAGGGAGGGATTTTTTATTTCGGCAGGTCAATTGAATAAACTTTTTTGTCGTAGCGGTTTATGAAGAAAACAGCCCCGTTGAAAACCTTTATGTCATCTGCGTCGAAATTTTTGTCCAGGTCGCCGAAAATGCTTTTTATCTCGCCAGTCGAAATGTTTATCTCGAAGAAATTGTCGGAAGTGAAAACCGCTTTTTGGAGATAGGCATCGGGCAGCCGGCTGTTGTCCAGCGTTTGCCGGTCTCTCGGGACGGCGCAGACTACGGTCAAAGCATATTTTTGCGGTTCCGGAGACGCTTTCTTGGAAGAGGAGGAAGCCGTAGACGAAGAAACTGCCGGCACTGGCGCGACTGGCTTATTGTAAAAGACGCACTTGGAAGGGAAGGTCAGGAACTTAAATTCCTGCAATTGCTTTCCTTCCTGGCTGACCAATTTCAATTTCCCCCCCTGTCCGTTCGTACCCGACGAAAAAGCCAGACCTACGGCAGGCGATGAAAAACTCCACGCGGTTTCAAGGCCCGGCCGGTCGGAAATGACTGAGGACAAAGTTTTTTTAGGGATATTCAACGACCAGAGAGATGAATTCCAGGCGCTATTCGGCCTGTCGCTCAAAAACATAGTTGAAGCGTTGGGCCATGAAATAACAAGATCTTCGGCGCTGATTCTCAAAATCTCAACGGGTTTAAGGCGCAAGTTATCGGCATCAACGAGATAAACCGCGCTGGCTTTGCCGGCTGGAGAAAGAAACGCTATCTGATAACCGGAAGGAGACCACACAGGACTTTGGGCTATGTTTGGCAAAAGGCTCCAGCTCTTTTTTACGGCGTCGAAAATATTTATTTTGCTTCCCGAGGAACTTGCGCCGGCAAACGCCATTATCCTCTTGCCGTCGTACGAAAACGACGCACTGGTCAATCCGGCAACCGGAGTACTGCTCAATATTTCAGTTTTGCCACCGGAAATTCTCAAGACCTTGCCATCGGGCTGTATCGCAAAAACATTACTTCCGGCATCGACGAAATAATCCAAGACGGGACTTTCGGAAATCTTGTTTAATTTTGAGCTTGTCATGACGGCGTCCTGTGTTTGAGTTCCGGCATTTTGATTTTCTGAATCTTGGGCCGACGGGAGCAAACCGACACCCTGATTCGAAACCGTCTGGGATTCCTGTTTTCCCCTGAAGTAGTATCCTCCAAATACGAGAATGGTTACGGCCAGCACTATTGTTAATATGGATAAAATATTTTTCATGTTTTAATATAATCTTTTTGAATTATCAACAGCTTTGTTTTTAGACATAATTTATATACAAACATAAAATCCTGGCTTGATACCTTTTACTGCAGTTGATTTTGTTCCACCCGTGTTAACCATGCATTGGGCGGATATATTTTGTCGCTCCTGATCGGAATCCGTTTTTATGAGAATTTCTATTTGCGCATTGTTATTTTGTTGGTATGTTTGCTCTATTTGTTGGCCAACCTGTTTCAGGTCTTGAACTTGGTAGCTACCCTTGTCTTGATTATAAGCCGGCGCCGTCACGCTCACGCTGTTCAGCGTCTCCAACTTCAGATTAACAAGGTTAGGATTGATAGTAGAAAGAACAAGTGAGGCGCCGAATAAGAGGATAAGACCTAATAATGCCTGCAATATCTGGTCTCTGGCGTCTGACTGAGTGGAAGGATTGCCCGCGGCAAGCGTATATCTAAGTCCCGCCCAGACAATCACGCCTACAGCCAGAAACACCCCCGCTATTAATGAGAACTTATAAAAATCAGATACCCATCCTGCAACCCTCTGGCCTGAATCTGCACCGCCCTGCATGTTGGCGATGTCTGGAACCGCGATATCAATGGCCAGCGCTTGTCCCGCCAAGGCCTGTGCGGCTAGAAAAAATAAAAATAATAAAAACAGAAATTTTATCATCCCGTTAGAGACAGGTCGTCCGAGACGACCGTAAATCAGCTGTCTTAATAGATATAGTTTTTTGTGTAAAATATTGAACATTTTTATAAAATCATGAAATTTTTGTCTCTAACGGGATTCATTGAGAATAAATCAAATTGATGTTTTGCGAGGCGCCTTCGGTTTGATACCGGCTATCCGTGTTTTGTATGGAAAGAGAAACAGAAAGAGCCGAATCCGGAGACATTGAATTAAATTTTACGTTCAAATTCTGCGGGTTTTCCGCTCCGGATGGGGCTTGGCCATTTACCGTCCAGTTAAAATTGAGTTTTGAAATAGTGTCGGCGTTGAAAAAATACGGCTGTCCCAAAAGCTGGATGGGCGACGAAGAAAATTTTCCATAAGGGAACGGAGATTCTATAACCGCTTCCGGTTTCACTATTGGTATAGCGATTGTTTTCAGCTGTGCGCCTTTGGAATAATTCGGAAATTCAACTCTCAGGTCTATTGTTCCTCCTGCAACGTCGGGGGCGCGGAAGACAACGGCCTGCGATCCGTATCCTCCGGCGATGAAATTATTATCCTGATACCAATAAACGTTTTGTTTCGAAAGATTCACCGGCTTACCGTTGTCTATTAGCTCCGCAGACGCGGCTATCTGTGAACCTGCGGTAGGCATCGCTTTCCCGGAAAAGCCGGAAGGAACATAAGTGTTCGTCCTCCATGTCAAAAAAATCTTGGGGGCGGCGGCCGGGACGCTTTGCGCGAAAGATGGTTCGACGCTACTCACCATAAACTGCGCAGAAATCCCCGATACAATTATTAAAATAAGTGCGATAAGTATTTTTTTCATTTTATATTTCTCAAATCTATTTCGTTTCCGTTTTCATAAACGTTTTCATCGTCTTCGTCTTTTTCGTCGGTCCCGCCTGATTGAGCTTCCTCAAACAATCTTTTTTGGAGTTTTTCAATCGGTTCAGGTTCTTCACCGAACTCTTCCGGCGATATCTCTTTTCCCGTGCGTCCAGTTCCCGATTTTTCCGCAGCCTCACCTTCGGCAGCTTCCTCCTCGGCGCCCACCGCTCCTCTTCCTGCTCCAGCAGCTGCCCTCGCCGCTCCTGTCCCCTCTGCTCCAACAGCAGCGCCCTCGGCAGCTCCGGCCGCAGCCCCTCCCGCAGCAGCGGCTCCCTCAGCGGCAATGGTCGCTCCGCCGGTTGCCGCGCCCGCGGCCACGATGGCAACCGTCTGGACGATTTCACTCTGGAAGATTATTGCGAGGATTATTGAAATGAGAAGCGTCGGCAGAGGCAGGATTATTCCTGCGACAATGATCAGTTTTGGGATTAATCCGTTAAGCTTTGGAATAACTAGGGCAGCCACCATTAAACCGGCCATGTAATGAGCAAGCAGGATAACGGCCAGAATAATCAAGCCGATTACCGGAATCAGCGCGCCCAGAACGAAAAGAAAAGCAATGTCGCCAATGAATGCCGCTATCATCGCGGTTACTGCCAAGATGTCCAAAAATCCAAGTTTGTTTTCCCCGCTCATTGTAAACGGACTGCTTTTATTATATCACGCTTTGTCTTCAAGAAGCTGTTTAGGGTTGGTTGTTATTATCTGATCTTCGAAATAAGAAGCGATTATCTGTATGGCAATGTGCCGGCGGCCTGCGAAAAAGAGACCGGTGCCGACTTCCGACGAAAGAAGATAATTTTTTTCGGCTTCGGTAAGGCCGAATGCCTTGGCTACGATATCAATCGTGGCCGGCGCCTGCCTCAAAAGAAGCTGAATGGAAGAGTTGGTGATAATCGGCCGTCCGTAAGGAGAGCGGAGGAAATCCTCAACGTCCTGCGTGACCGTCGTCAGTCCGAGATAATATTTGCGGCAGCGCTTGGCAAGGCCGAAAAGGAAAGACGCGCTTTCCTCGTATTTCATCATCCACCATGCCTCGTCGACTATCATTATTCTCTTTTTCATTTTTGCGCGGATGAGATTCCAGATAAAATTCATAATAACGTACATTGCAATCGGCCGAAGTTCGTCTTCAAGGTCGCGTATGGAAAAAACTATCAGGCGGTTGTTCACGTCAACATTTGTCTGCTGGTTGAGAAATCCGGCGAAACTGCCCTTGGTGAATTTATAGAGGCGTTCGGCTATGCCTCTCCCCCCTTCCAAACTGTTGAGCACGGTTTCCAGGTCTTCAAGGAGCGGCGGCTGGGCTTTGGAAAAATCTTCGCCCGGAACTATTTCCCGCGACGCGTATGTCTCGGTTACGGCCCTGTCCAATATTGAATCTTCTTCAGGGGTCACTTTCCCCAGCATCAGTTTCAAAAGCCCGGCCAGATTTACGATGTGCGAACGGAGAACGTCGGATGGAGATTCGTTTTCCGGGACAGCAGGAATATCGAAAGGATTTATATGCTCGTGCGACGAAAGAGAGATATTGAAAAAACTACCGCCGAAGTTTTCAGTAAGCTTTTGATATTCGTTTTCCGGGTCGATTACTATGACATCCACGCCCATCATAAGCGACCTGATTATCTCAAGCTTCGTGGCATAGCTTTTCCCGGCGCCGGCTTTTGCGAAAACGACCTGATTGGCGTTTTCCATGGAGAATCTGTCGAAAATCACCAAGCTGTTGTTGTGCCGGTTTATTCCATAAAGCACACCTTCATCGGAAGTCAGGTCTTCGGAAACAAACGGGAAGAAAGACGAAATCGGTCCCGAATCCATTGGCTGGTTTATGTTTAATTTGTCTTCTCCCAGCGGCATTATGGAAAGAAGACCGTCCAGTTGCTGGAAAAGCGCCGGCTTTATATAGACGAGCTTGGCTTCCATCATGGAAACAATCTGGCTTTCCAGACGCGTCAGTTCGTCCATAGTGTCGGCGTAGATGGCTATATACAAGCCGACGTTGAACATTTTCTCCTGGGCCTGCTGTAGGGAATCGCGAAGCATATCCACATCTCTAAGGGCCGTTTCGAGCATCGGATCGCGTACCATTCCTTTGTCCTGCTGTTCACTTATCTGCGATTCTATTTGCGCCGCTTTTTTGCGTAGATTTTTGAGCGCTAGTCCGGTGTCAACCGGCGAGATGGAAATGGAAATGTCGAAAAGATTGGGCAGATTTATCATCTGGTCAAACCAGCCGCTGGAAAGATATCTCGGATAGGAAAAAGCGAAAAAAACTTTGACGAATTTGTCGCCCAATTTTATGAAGTTGGACTCGGTTTCCACTCCGGCCGGAGCGATGACTTTTTTAAGGTTTGGGAATTGGTTCTCGGCCATTTTATTTTTGTTCTTTCCGTTCGGGGCCTAAAGACCCCTCGGAACCTTGAACGACCTTCACGGCTTCGGCGGCCGCGGCGCTTTCCTTTTCTACCGTGCTTGGATTGTAGAAATTGTAAAAAAGTTCTACGAGCTCCTCATTGTTAAGGGTTTTCACTTCAAGGTCTATGGCCTGGAGCCCTTCAATGACTTGGCTGGCGCGCTGGCGCAGTTGCTCAAGATCTTTCCCGATATCCGCGCTTTTTTCTTCCGCGTCTTTCTTTTCCTCTTCCGCGCCTTTTTTGGCGAGAAACGGAATGAATCTGCTTATTGTTTTTTTGTCCGGCAGCCGGTTCGGAAAAAACGGCACCACTACAAGGAATGTTTTGGCCATTATCGGATTGTCTTTCACGAAAGAAGCGATGAATTCCTTGTATTCCCCTATTTGGCTCTGAAGCAGTTCCGACGACTCTTCTTTGGAACGCCTATCCAACAGGGCGAGGTAATTTTCTATGTTTATTTTTCTTGAGTGAATAAGCGTTTGTATCGGAAAATCCAGGCTGTTCAAAAAATTCTGATAGGCGTAAGTGATAACGTCCTGTTCTGCTTCGGACTTGAGTGAAAAATTTACTCCGCCGACCATTATTATCTGGCGCAAACTGCCGTCTTTAAGAATGAGGGCGTCATCCTGTATAGATTCCACTTCCACTAAGTCCTGCGTGTTGCCGAAAGTTTTAGCCATCAAATTAAAATTATAAATTACAAATTCTAAATTTTAAACAATATTCAAATTACAATCTTTCAAATTATAAAACGTTTGGAACATTATAATTTATTATTTGTTTCAGATTTGTGATTTAGTGCTTATCGACTTTTGGAGCATTAAATCTTAAACAAATTTTAAATCTCAAGCATTAATTATTTAAACTTTAGACTTTTCCACGATTGAACCGAGGATTTTCACCAACTCCATTGCTTCTTTTAATAATGCATCTTTTTCATATAATTGGGAAATTCCCGGCTCGCTCAGGCGTATCCAAAAATAACTTTCCTTGGCCTCTTTCTTAGAAATTCTGATTCGCATCATAAAATCTTTTTTACTTAGCGCGTTATTCGCCTCGATATAATTAGCTCCAACCGAGCCAGCCGACCTGGCCAATTGCTTTCCGTTTTCAATATTTGTAATGGTTTTAGAAAGCTTGTTTACATATTCATTTATCCTCTTGGCAAAGTTAAAAGTTCTTTCTTCTAAATCGTATTTCTTAACGGTCGTGTTTGTAATTTCATTCATTGTAATTTGTTTCAGATTTAGTATTTGTGATTTCATGCTTATTCTATCTATAATCCACTCTCCTGGCCGCCTGCCTTTCCCCGGTTATTTTCTGGATTATTTCGTAGCGTTCCGGTCCCCTTTTCGCTATCCATCCTCCATCTCCGGAGCCGGCCTTACTGCCCGTTTGGAGATTCTGCCAGGATTTTTTTAATGCCATTCCAGAAACGATGCTTTCCAAAGAAAACCCTTGTTCGGATTTTTGCGTCTGCTGGCCGGATTCCTTTTTTTTGTTTTCCGATTGCCATACGTAGGTCTGCGGATGCCAGTAAAATCCTATTGCCGAAAGAGCGATTTTTATCAGCGGCTGGCCATTTATTTTTATCATAGCAAGAGCCACAGCCCCAGATATCATAAAAATGGACAATATTAGCCAGAGCCATAATTTCACGATAAAAAAAAGAAGCATGCTTAGGCCTACGGCGCCGCCTATATATAGGAATTGCTTGAGCGTCAGCGGACCGACGATTTTATCTTCAACGTCTATGAATTGTGGAACCTGGAATTGCATGATAATAATTTTCAATTACCAATTTACAATTTTCATTGAATTTTCAGTTGAATAATTTTCAAAGGCAGGTTTGTTCATTGAGTCATTGAAAATTGATTGTGAATTGAACATTGTAAATTGAGAATTAAACCTTCGGCGGAATTCCCGGAGCCGGTTTGGATTCGGAACGGCTGACGCCGTTGTTTCTGCCTGCCTGCCGCGCCAACGGCGCAGGCAGGTCGGAAACACCGAAAGGATTTTCCGGTTGAGAGGTCATTTTCTTTTCCGGCCGGCTAACGGGAAATCTGGGCTGAACCGGCTGGCTTATTTTATATTCAGGCGCCGACACAGCGGGCGGCTTGGGAATTGCGGATTCGCCTGCCACGGGCGGCTTTGGCGCGACGGGAGTCCTCATTTCGCTGTAATGGACCACGCGTGAATCGGGTTTAACTTGCGGAACAAAACCCGTTTCAATCTGAGCCGCCTTGGGTGGTGGAGTCCACTTTTGTTCCATCTTTCCGAATTGTTCTTCGGACAAAGATACTTTGAAACCAGATCCGGCCGGAGCCAGCGGCTGGGACTCTGTTTCCTGATGCAATATGAATGGAGCCGAAACCGGTTGTTCCGCCGCAGGCGCAGCTGTCTTCTCCATCGGTTTTATTTCCGGGCTTTCCGAAACAGGCAAATTCGGAGGTGGGACAGCCTTAACCTGCTGTCTCGGCTGAATCATTGATTGCGGAAGCTGGCTCGGTCTAATTGCCGGCTTTGCTACCGGAACAGATGCTACTGGAACAGGAATTTCCTGTTTTGATATTTGCGGAGCCGGAACCGAAGTTGGGGTCTGGGCAGAGACTGGAACAACGGCCTGCAGTTTTCCTATTTCCTCTATCGGAATCGGATTTCGTGATTCATCGCCTGGCGGAGCATAAACATTATCCAGTTCTTCGCGGATCGGCTGAAGAACTTTTCTGTTAATCGGCTCTGCGATCGCCGTGGCAATGCGCAAATCTATTCCGATGGAATCTTTTATCTCGTTAGCCAAATCTTCGGGATGAATAAAGCCCATAAGAACATAGCCGGTTAATTTGGAAACAACAGAAATTTTTTCGTTAATCAAATGTTCGCCCTCAGCGGTTTTCCAAACAATGCCGGAATTTGCTTCCGATACCATGGCTGCGCGCAAAATCTCCGGAAGAGCATCCCAGCGCGTATCAAATTGTTGTTTTGAAATTTGGATTGACATCGTGGGCTAAGGGGTTTTTCCTCCGCCAGCCGGAGTTGCTCCAGGCTGATTTTGGGCGCTCTGGGTTTGACCTGGTTCCGTAAAGCTACCAATAGTGTTATTGAGTATTATTTTTTGGTAGTTTTCCTCAAAATCTTTAGTATCGCGCCCTTCCCCTTTGATTTCCTTTATCGCTTCCTTGAACAAAACATCAAAATTTTCTCTTTCTTTCGAGTTCATTTTGGGAATCATTGAAGAAATCAACTCATAGTTTCCGGTAATAATATTTTTTGTCAGAGACTTTAACCATTTATTTGTTTCTTCCTGTTTCAGGCCACCAAAACTCGTATTGTCGGCTTTATAGTCCTCGTGTTCGGGACTAACGTATGAGCCATATATATCGCCGACATTGGCATTAGAACCTATCTTGGCCTTTGTTGTAGAAACCACTATCTTTTTTATTTCTTCCTGCAAGGGTTTATCGTCGCCGGTTTCCATGGCAGTTTTTAAGGCCTCTATCACTTCTCCATTTAACATAGCACCCTTGCCCTCGGATACATCTTTGTACGGTATTCCTTGGTAGTAGGCATCGTAAGTGTCTTTTTTCAAATAATTTTTCAAATCCAAATCCTTTACGTAGCCGTCTTTCGCAGCAGCTTTCATAATGGCAATCTTTTCCGGATTCGTGGCTACAGGGAACATACCTATCTTTTCCCGTTTTGTTTTTTTGCCAATCCGCCCCTCTGCCTCATCAACCGTGCCCTCTCTTGTGGCTACGTGAAGCGCCGCAATTCCCTCGCCGAGTTTTTGGCCCGCGAATTCCGCGCCGGTGTATTTGAGCGCATTACGCCATACTCCTTTTGGTTGCGCACCAACGCCTTTCTGTAATTTTTCTGTTAATTTAGGAATCTTGGCTTTATTCATGGCCCACCCTGCGCCGATTACGCCCCTTCTCTTAACAAATCCTCCAAACCCTTTAGTCACAGCAGACGCTCCGGTTATTGTCGCATCTGCGAACTTTATCCCCATTGACGAAGCCATAAACAAGCCGGCGAA
>CAYHXB010000011.1:11982-19891 GCA_964360535.1 uncultured Candidatus Saccharibacteria bacterium | reverse complement strand
TTTTTGAATTTTCCAGTTCTCTTTTGAAAAAATCTTTGGCTTTATCGTTTATATCGTAAAGAAGGCCTAAGTGCTTATACTCTGCGGGGCTGACTTTTTTAAGCTCAATTCCGGCTTTGTCGGCAAGAATCTTCAGCGCTTCGCCGAATTCCACGTTTTCGTAGCGCATCACAAAGCCAAAAATGTCGCCTCCTATATTGCAGCCGAAACAATGCCAGCCCTGGCGCTCCGGCGAAACCATAAAGGACGGCGATTTCTCGCGATGGAACGGGCAAAGCCCCTTGAAATTCTTGCCTGCCGGATTGAGCTGGATATAACCCTTGAGAAAATCAACTATATCAAGCTTTTCTTTAATTATGTCGACAGGAGTGTTGGCCATTGGTGAAATTGTAGTGAAAAAAAGTGCTACGGACAAGTATTTAAAATCTTTTCTTTTAACTTGTATGTATTCCCATGCTTTAGGAGTCCTTTGTAAGAAGCGATTGTTTCTGGTTGTGGGTGTTCATTAATCCTTCGCGTCATCCGTTTTCTTGTGGCTGTTCTCAACACGCGATGATCGGGAAAATGCACCCATCCCAAAAAATCGACTCCCGATGCAAGTGTCTTGATAGATACTTTCTTGGAATGAAGAGTGAGATGTAGCTCGTCCCTCAAGAACCTGCCGATTAAGGAAAGAGCGGTTTTCAACCAAAGACGATCATCCGAAAAAATAACAAAATCGTCCGCGTAGCGGATGTAGTGTTTCGCTTTCAACCTATGTTTCACGAATTGATCAAACTCGTTCATATAAATGTTCACCAGAAGCTGCGATGTTAAATTACCGAGCGGCAATCCGACGCCTGGCCTTGATGACGAGAAGCTTCCGATAATTTCCCTGAGTAAATTGAGAAGGTCGTTGTCGGAAATATAATTGGAGAGTATTCTTACGATTATTTCATGATCAATGTTAGCGAAAAACTTTCGGATGTCGCATTTGAGAACCCAACATGTCCTCGTATGATTCTTGCTTGCCGTATATGCAAATAATCTGAATCTATTGAGCGCCGCGTGAGTCCCCTTTCCGATGCGACAAGAAAACGAATCGGCAATAAAGGTTCTGTCGAAAAACGGATAGAGAACGCGGTGAATGGCTCTATGCAATATTCTGTCCCGCACGGTTGCCTTATGAATGTTTCTCGGTTTGGGGTCGCAAATATTGAACGCTTGATATCCGTCGTGCCGATACGTATGATTGACGAGGTCGTCGTGGAGCGAGAATAGATTGTCCATTAGGTGCAATGAGAATTCCCTCACGTCGCGCCTGTCGCGCTTGCCCCTCGCAAATTCTTCCCATGCCTCCAAAAGATTTTCCATTCCGGCAATTTTTTCAAAACTATGGACAAATTGAATTTTCATCCCGTTAGAAAATTAACTGTATTTTCCGCATATATCAAAAAATGGTTTGATGTAATCTTGATCTCGCAAATATAATATGAACAATTTTTCTAACGGGATTCATAAAAATTCTTTTCCGGGGAACCCCCCCACGCAATAATTTACCCATTATTCAACATCTGGTGCGCACCTACAAAGTTTGGCACGAGTTCCTGCCGCATATTCCCAAAGACGCCCGATACACGCTGGGAAATAAAATTGACGCTCTCTTGGTAGAAACAATTGAATCGGTCTTTGTCGCAAGCTATCTGCCGAAAGACCAAAAACTTCCCTCTATACAGAACGCGGCGGCGAAACTAGACCTTGTCAAATTCTTTATTCAGATTGCGTGGGAAATCAAAGCGCTTGATAACAAGAAATATATTTTTATTTCCGAACAACTTAACGAGGTAGGCAGGATGCTCGGCGGGTGGCTCAGACAAATAACAAGCAGAAGCAATTCTGCCGAGCATTACTGACCACCACCTGCTGCCAGTTGCTGGAGATCGCGACTCGTCCGTTCTGGTTGAGGTCGTTGTCGATCCAGTTCCAGTTCAGGTTCCACCGCTTGCCGTCCTTGTTAAGGTACGGGAAGTTTCGGTTGCCGTTCGCGTTCACCACGAATGTGCGGAAAGTCGCCCGTGCCACCATCCTTTGAATACTCTCGGGATTGTATCGTATGCGGAATCTATATAATTCCCTGGCTTTTCGCACCAAGTAGCAACAGTATGTATGGCGTATGGACATCGCACGCCGAGAGAAGACGTATCCGCCCTCATTCTGACAAATGCCATCGCGGAATTCGGCCGCGCACAACCGTAGCCGTACGCGCAATACCTACTATCCGTTTTTATCGTATCACAAAATGAAACGGACCCCGACGACGATATGTCGAAGGGGTCCGGAAATCTTTGCCCACTGGGGGCAGGCCGAGGGTTCAAGTGACCAAGGTCTGACCTGCCTGCTGGCAGGAGCCAAGGACGCAAGAACCCAAGTGTGTTGCTACTTGCTGGAGACCGCGACTCGCCCGTCCTGGTTGAGGTCGTCGTCGACCCAGCGCCAGCCCAGGTCCCACCGCTCGCCGTCCCGGTTAAGGCACGGGAAGCGGCGGTCGCCGTGCGCGCTCACCACGACCAGCCCAGGGAAGTCAATGTAGGCCTTCCCGAGAAGAGCCATGAACTCGGGGAATTCTTCTTGGTGTTCCACGAGCCACAGGACCTGTTGGTAGCCGAGACAAATGCTCAGCTTCGGCGCAATCCGCTTTTCGTACTCGGTGCCGTTTATCTTTTCCTCGTCGGGATGGAGGACGGTGCCGAGCTTGAGTGTGACCGCTTCGATGGGCGAGGTATCGCGTTCGATGCCGTTCTCCTCCCTTATCCAGGAATACTTCTCCTGGAGTTGCTCCAAAGTCGGACGGGCAAGCGCAGGGATCTGAATCGTGAGCTCCCCCGTCTCACGGAAGAAATCGCCGACCTGCATCCGAAAACCGTTCTGGATGAAGGCAGTCGCTTCGGCGCCGGCGCGTTCGGATTCAAGCACGCCGACTTGCACTTGCTCCGTTGTGAGTAAATCCCAGTTGATATTCTCGCCAAGCTTGGCAAGTACCGTAAAACGTTGTTCGACGGAAATTGTGTTTCTCATAATTTTCTCCTGCCACGGGGATTTGAAGAGATTTGAACGCAACGCAAAATGCGGAACGTTTAGTCGCTTCTTTGCCGCAGCGTTTAGAATATTCACTAGGTGTTATGATGCATCATAACACCAGAAATATTGGGATATCCTAAACGCTACGGCAAAATTGCAAGTAAGCTTATATGATTATCAAAGTGCTTATTTCCAAGTTAAAGTATAACAGATAAGATGGTATATGTCAAATCGGTGCTCTAGTGTTAAATATGGCAGGCAAATCTTTCAAAAAACCCGTGATTCGGCTAAAATTAAAGTACTAGCAAATGACTAATATTCTAAAAGCGGAAAATCTGTCTGTGGTTTTGGACGGCGAGACCATTATTAAAGATATAAATTTAGAACTTGAAAAAGGCGATAATATGGCCGTCATCGGACCGAACGGCTCCGGAAAAACTGTTTTTCTTAAAACTCTTCTCGGCATTTTCCCGCACCAGGGAAAAATAGAATGGGCTGAGAAAACCAAGCTCGGCTACGTCCCACAAAAAATAGACGCCGACCGGCATTTGCCCGTTGACCTTGAAAATCTACTCACGGCAAAAGCGAATATCCTAGGCCTGAAAAAATCAGATATAACACCGGTAACCGAAACTACCAAAATAACCGAAAAAATATTGAAGACACCCATCGGCCATCTTTCCGGCGGGCAATTCCAGCGCGCACTAATTGCCTTCGCTTTACTAGGACGGCCAAACGTGATGCTTCTTGACGAACCGACGGCGAGCATCGACCAGCTAGGAGAAGAACAGATTTACGAACTTATACACGAACTCCAGGAAAAATATGGCATTACAATAATTCTCGTTTCGCACGACTTGGCCGTCGTTTACAAATACGCCACTAAAGTCCTCTGTCTCAACAAAACCGGATTGTGCTTCGGTCCGCCGGAATCCACCCTGACTCCGGAAATTTTCAAAAAACTTTACGGGGAAGAACATAAATACGTTCATCACATGCACCACAAATAGTAATCGCGAATAATGCGAATTTGGGCAAAATAATGCAAATGAAATTACTTTCTAAAAATGTTTAACGAAACCTATTCAATAATTTTGGCTATACTCGCTGCCGGGACTGCGGGACTGGTGGGCGCTTTCGCGCTGATGAAAAAAACAATTCTCGCCGGCGATGTTATGTCGCACGTGGCCATTCCCGGCTTGGGTCTTGCGATTATTTTCCATTTTAATCCGCTTATCGGCGGGGCTTTGACTCTTTTTATCGGCTCTTTGATTATTTCACAGCTTGAACGCAAAACCACTATTTCTTCGGAGGCGGCCATCGGAGTAATTTTCGCGAGTTCCGTGGCCCTCGGCGCGCTTCTTATTAATTCCAAAGAAGAATTGATAGACGCGCTTTTCGGCGGTTTCGGAAATTTGTCCGGCGGAGAATTCGCGTTCGGTATTGCCGCCAGCGTGTTTATTGTTGTAGCACTCTGGGTTTTGAGAAACAAGCTCATAATCAGTTTCTTCTCCGGAGAACTCGCAACGGCCACTGGTATAAGTATCGGCTGGCTTAATTTCTGGTTCCTGCTTCTTTTCTCGCTCGCCATTCTTTCCGGTCTGCGGTTTCTGGGGGCTCTTCTGGCGGGCGCGCTTATAATCGTGCCAGCTTCGGCGGCAAGACAGCTTACTCACAGCCTAGGTTCGTTTCTTTTGTGTTCGGCGTTTCTTTCCGTCTTATCAATGGCGATTGGCCTTATTATTTCGCGTAATTACGGCATTGAGCTCGGCCCTACGGTTGTCGTTGTCGCCGCGGCTATTTTCGCACTAAGCCTCTTTAAAACAAAGAACTGAAAATATAGTCAGCCGATTGTGATATTATTTCAATAAGCTGCCTTTTTAAATTTTCGGCTGATCAAGATGCAACAATCCAAAAATAATTCTTCCTCGGTACCGGTGCTGATACTGGCAGGCGTGGTCGGCGCAGCTTTTATACTGATGCTTTGGGCGTCGTTCGGCGATTCGGCCATTATGGACGAATTGGCCCATATTCCGGCAGGGTACGGGTATATTAATAACCTTGATTACCGCCTGAATCCGGAACATCCTCCGTTGGTTAAGGCGCTTGCCGGATTTCCGCTCGCTTTTTTGGACCTCTATTTTCCTACGGACAATCCCGCCTGGACGAAAGACGTGAACGGCCAGTGGGACATGGGAAAAGACTTTCTTTACGGCTCGGGGAACGACGCTGATTACATAGTCCGCTCGGCAAGAATTCTTCCTATAATCCTGGCACTTTTTCTGATAATACTGATTTACGCCTGGGCATCTGAACTTCTTGGCGTGTGGTGGGGGCTGATACCGGCGGTTCTTTTCGGACTTTCCCCGACCGTTCTCGCGCACGGGCATTACGTGACCACCGATATCGGCGCCACTTTTGGAATAGTTTTTGCAACTTACTTTTTCGTAAAATTTATAATGTCGCCTTCGCGTCCGCGTCTATTCATGGCGGGGCTTGCCTTCGGTGTCGCTCAATTGATGAAATTTTCGGCACTCCTTCTCATTCCATATTTTGTCATCCTCATATTCTTCCTCTTTGCGTCGAGCGTCGCCCACGATTGGAAAACGACGGAAACCGAAGCGAAGCTTAAAAGATTTTCCATCAGGGCCTTGCATCACGCAAAATCACTCATAATAATTTTCCTTATTGGCTACGCCGTCGTGGTTTATCCGGCATACGCTCTTTTCACATTTAACTATCCTGCGCAAAAGCAAATTATGGACACGGAATTTACTTTGAATTCTTTTGCCGGCGGACCGACTCCTCCAGGACAAATCTGCAGGCCGGCTCGCTGTCTGGCCGATTTCGACATCTGGCTCTCCAAAAACAGCATAACCAAGCCGTTCGCCGAATATTTTCTCGGTGTTTTGATGGTCGTCCAGCGCTCGTCCGGAGGCAACACAAATTATTTTCTCGGACAGGTATCCTCCGCCGGTTCCGCTTCTTATTTCCCCCTTGTTTATCTTTTCAAGGAAACTCTGCCGACGCTCCTGATTATTCTAATGGGAATCCTGATAGGCCTGATGGGAATATTCGAAAAATTCGGGGAAAAAATAACCGGCGCCGTCAAATATTTTTTCACGAGATATCTAGTTACCAGCTTTGCCGAATTCTCCATGCTGGTTTTTGTGGTCCTTTACTGGGCTTACAGCATGAAAAGTCCGCTCAATATCGGAATACGCCACCTTCTTCCAACTTTCCCTTTCATCTATATACTGGCGACGAGCGCCTGGGAAAAAATGTTCAATTCTTTCAGCACGTCCGGCAAACCTGTTTCTATCCGAGAAAAAATAAAATTTTACATCGAACGGAAAGTAAATCTTCTTCTCAAAGCGTTTTTGTTCGTTCTTCTGGCTTGGTCAGTGTTTGAAACGGGAGCCAGCGGACCTTATTTTCTGTCGTATTTCAACCAGCTCGGCGGCGGCGTTTACGGCGGCTACAAAATTGTCACCGACTCGAACTACGACTGGGGGCAGGATTTGCTGCGGCTTCATGATTTCGTCACTCAACATCCTGAAATAAAAAAAATAGGCGTGGATTATTTCGGAGGAGGTAATCCCGGCTACTATTTGTCGCCGAAAGAAGTCGATTGGTCTTCTTCAAAAGGAAACCCCGCAGATAAGGGAATCCACTGGCTGGCGGTTTCGGTAAATACGCTTCAAAACGCGATGCAATCACTGGCTCCCGGACAAAGCCGGAATCCAAACGATGAATACCGATGGTTGATTTCTTCGCACCCGCGCGATATTGAATCTGGCAACCTGCCGAAACCGGATTATAAAGCAGGAACTTCGATATTTATATATAAACTTTAACTTCAAATTATGGCGCTATGATGCATCATAGCACTTGAAAGTATATCTATAGTCCGTTGTCTATTGTTGCCAATGGCGGTTCTTTTATTTTCTTGAGATATTTCAAAAGAAGCAGGTGCACAAAAATACCGCTCAGGATGCCGACAACGGCTCCGGCAACAATATCGAACAGCCAGTGAACTCCCGCGAAAACCCTCGCGAAAGAAACAATAAGAGAAAGAACGAAATACCAGATGCCCCAGCGCTTGTCGTAAAAATAAATAATGGTCGCAAGCGCGAAGAAAAAAGCGGCGTGGCCGGAAGGAATCGAGCTCCCGCTTTCGGGAATCAGCGATTGGAAATTCATTGCTTCAAAAGGCCGCGGAGAATAATAAAAAAATCTGATTATTTCGGTTATGAGTCCTCTGCTTAAAATCAAGGCGATGGCGATTTCGGCCAGAAAGAATATTTTCTTCTTCAAACCCTGCTGAAAAATCGCAAACCAGAGAAAAGCGAGAAACATCAAATAGGGCAAGTATTGCGCTAAGAAAATTCCGGCGGCATCAACAAAAAAACTGCGTCCGCTCACGCCGTGGATAAGATTGAATAACGAAAGGTTAGGGTCACCCATTATGGCAAAAAATTATAAATTCAAATATCGAAATCTGAAACAAATTCAAAATTCTCAAATTTCAAACTGTTTGAAAAATTGTGATTTTCTATTTGTTTAGGATTTAGAATTTGTGGTTTGTTATTTTCGCGTGAACGCCAAAAGTCCCAGAAACCTGGCCCTCTTTATGGCTTCGGAAAGCTTCCTCTGGTGTTTGGCGCAAACGCCCGTGTGCCTAGGGTCTATTATTTTGGACTGGCTGGAAACGAACTTTTTGAGAAGTTCGGTTTCCTTATAGTCAATCTCTTTCATATTTTGCGAGCAAAAAAAGCACTGTTGCGGCATGTTGGTAAAAATTATAAATTCAAATATCGAAATCTGAAACAAATTCAAAATTCTCAAATTT
>CAYHXB010000011.1:0-11882 GCA_964360535.1 uncultured Candidatus Saccharibacteria bacterium | reverse complement strand
GAAAAATTGTGATTTTCTATTTGTTTAGGATTTAGAATTTGTGGTTTGTTATTTTGGTTTTTAAAAGGGGAGGTCTTCGGCTTTTATTTCTTCGTTGTCGTCTATGTTTATCACGGGAATCTCGGATTCCTGTTTCTGGCTGTCCGATGCTTCCGGCTGCTGTTGTTTCATGAAACCGCCTTCTCCAGGACGGCTGGGGCGCGGCCCGAGCTGCATTCTTTCACATATTATTTCCGTCTTCCAGTGCTTAACGCCCTGTTTGTCGTCCCAGTTGCGCGTCTGCAAACGCCCTTCGATAAATATCGAACTGCCCTTGGTCAGAAACTGCTTTACGATTTCCGCCTGACGCCCCCAGATTATGACGCTGTGGAATTCGGCTTGTTCTTGGCGCTTGCCTGTCTTGTCTGCCCAAGTGCGGTTGCTGGCTACCCTGACTTCCATGACCGACTGCCCGCCAGGTGTCGTCCTGAGTTCCGGGTCGGCGGTAAGATTGCCGATAATGAATACTTTATTCAGGTTCATTGAAGAATTTCTTTAAGCTGTTTTTCTAAGGCCTCGTTACTGAGGTGCGGAATTTGTTTCCTTTCGGCTGGCGGAACGGCCGATGCGGTTCTTTTCCTGGGAACGTACTGTCTTCTTTCTTTGGATTTACTGAAAGGCGGAGTGACTATCAAAAATCTCAGAACTACCGGCTTGACACGGAGCTGTTTCTCGATTTGAATGATTTCTTTCGGATCAATGTTGAAATGAAAAAAACCGAAATAGGCCTCTGTTTTCTTTTCTATGGGGTAAGAAAGAGGAATTCTGGTAAGCGGGCTTTCTGAAATGATTTCGGCGCCTACTTGCTTCAGGGCTGCGGCTAGATGCCCGGCGTCCTCCTCTGCGGCCGCGACGAAAGACATTTCATATGCTTTTTTGTCGTTTAATTCTTCCATTTGGGGTGATTGATAATCATGATTCGACCCTTCGATTCGACTCAGGGCAGGCGTAGCTCATCATGAAAAGGGTAAATGATTTTGGGTTTGGCGTCAATTTTGGATTGTTATTCTTCGGTTGCTTTATCGGCAACTGCGACAGATGCTTCTTCCTGCGTGGAAGCAACTTCGGCCTTCTTGGTTTTTTCGCCAGTCGGAACCAGGCGTCCGATAATAACGTTTTCCTTGAGGCCACGGAGTGGGTCAATGCGTCCTTCAAGCGATGCCTGCACAAGAACTCTGGAAGTGTCCTGGAAAGACGCAGCCGAAAGGAAGCTTTCGGTTGAAAGCGCGACTCTGGTTATACCGAGCAAAAGCTGCTGGGCGCGGGCCGGCTGTTTGCCTTTGCGTTTCAGCTCGCGGTTTATTTCAAGAAATTTTGACTTGTCTATAACTTCTCCGATAACGAAATCCTGGGCGTCGCCAGTTTCCTTTATTCTGAGCTTGGAGAACATTTGCCTGACTATGACTTCGATGTGCTTGTTGTTTATTGATGCGCCTTCCGCCGAATATATCTTCTGAACTTCGTTCAGTATGTAACGGACAACTTCTTTGCTGCCTTTGTATTCCAGAAGTTCCTGAAGGTCGATGTGCCCTTCGGATAACTGCTGTCCCGCAACAACTTCATCATTGACTTCCACAAAAAGAAGGGCTGCGCGGGAAACCGAGTAATCAATTGATTTCTTGTCAGTTTTCTTTTTCTTTGTTCCGCGTTTTTCCTTGCTTGTTATTGTAACCACTTTGAGGGCGCCTTTCTGTTCTATCTTTTCCACTTTTCCGTCTACGGAAGCGAGTATAGCCTTGCCTTTCGGCGGGCGTGCTTCAAAAAGCTCTTCGACGCGCGGCAGGCCGTGTGTAATGTCCAGACCGGCGGCGCCTCCGACGTGGAAAGTGCGGAGAGTGAGCTGCGTCCCCGGTTCTCCGATAGACTGGGCGGCAATGATGCCTATGGCTTCTCCGCTCTTGATAGGTTCGTTCCTGCTAAGGTCAAGTCCGTAGCAGCGGCGGCAGAACCCGTAAAGCGACTTGCAGGCAATCGGCGAACGCAATTTCACGGTCTCTATTTTCGATTCCTGGATGAAAGGAATGTGCTTCTTTTCTATTATTTCGCCGGAACGGACTATTATCTTGTTGCCCGATTTTATGTCTTCGGCTGCAGTTCTCGAAAAAAGAAGTGTTTCAAGCGACTGGCCAATATCTTTCGAGTCCTTGAGAAAAACCTCGATGCCTTCGGTTGTTCGGCAGTCCTCTTCCTTGATGGTGAGTTCCTGCGAAACATCTACAAGACGTCTGGTTAGATAACCGGCTTGCGCCGTCTTGAGAGCGGTGTCGGTCATACCCTTTCTGGCGCCCCTGGTTGAAATGAAATACTCAAGAACGCTGAAGCCTTCCTTGAATGACGATTTTATCGGCAGTTCCAGTGTTTCGCCCTGAGGATTTTGCACCAAACCTTTCATACCCATCATCTGTATCGGCTGAGCCCATGAACCTCTTGCGCCGGAATCTATTATCTGATGTATCGGATTGTCCGGAGTGAAAGAGGAGGCGACATATTTTGTCACTTCTATCTTTGCATTTTCCCAGATGCCGATAATTCTTGCTTTTCTTTCGGCATCGGTGAGAAGTCCTTCATGGTATTGTTCGCGGATGACATTGACCTGCACTTCGGCATTGGCGAGAATTATTTTCTTTTCTTTGGGGATGACGAGGTCAGCCATGGCCCAGGTTATTCCGGACCTGGTAGCGGTCTTGAAACCAAGGTCTTTTATCCTGACGAGAATTTCGGTGGCTTTTTCTATACCAAGGTGGCTGACAAGCGTTTCAATGAATCTCGAAAGTTTTCTCTTATTGAAAGTGTCTTTGGCCTTAAAGATTTCCGGAACGTCGCCGAGAACCTCGTTAAATATGGCCAAACCGAGAGTTGTTTTTTCGCTGCCTATGCGAACCGGAGCGTGGAGTGAAATAATCCCGTTTTCGTAAGCCATAAGCGCTTCGTCCATACCTTCGAAGGATTTTCCGTTACCTTTTGCTTCCGGATTGATTTTGGTCAGGTAGTAAATTCCAAGAACGATGTCGTTGGTCGGAAGAGCAACAAGGTCGCCCGTGGCCGGCTTAAGAATGTTCTTGTGCGAAGACATTATTTCCGCTGCTTCTTTCTGAGCCTCCACGGAAAGCGGGAGATGGACGGCCATTTGGTCACCGTCGAAGTCGGCGTTGAAAGCGACACATACAAGCGGCGGAAGCTTGATGGCCAGACCTTCGACGAGAATAGGCCTGAATGCCTGAATTCCAAGGCGATGCAAGGTCGGAGCGCGGTTAAGAAGAACGCGGCGGTCTTTTGTGATTTCTTCCAATATTGCGTAAATTTCGTCGCCAGCCTGCTCAATGAGGCGGTTGGCGTTCCTGATGGTGTGCGCCATTCCCCTCTTGATTACTTCGTGGATAACGAACGGACGGAAAAGCTCAAGAGCCATATTCTTCGGCAAACCGCATTCGTCAAGGTCGAGTTCCGGTCCGACGACGATGACGGAGCGTCCAGAATAGTCTACGCGTTTTCCGAGAAGGTTTTGCCTGAACCTGCCTTGTTTTCCTTTAAGCATGTCGGCCAGAGAGCGGAGCGGACGGCGTTGCGCGGACATCTGCTGTGTGCCAAACCTGGTGGAATTGTCTATGAGAGCGTCTACGGATTCCTGGAGCATTCTTTTCTCGTTTTTGACGATGACTTCCGGAGCTTTGATTTCAAGAAGTCTCTTCAATCTGTTGTTCCTGTTTATGACGCGGCGGTAAAGGTCATTTAGGTCGGATGTGGCATATCTTCCGCCGTCCAGGGCGACCATCGGACGGAGGTCCGGCGGCAAAACAGGAAGAGAAGTCAGAATCAGCCATTCCGGGCGAATATTATTCTTGAGCATCGAACGGAAAAGCTTGAGGCGCTTGAATGTCTTACTGTCTGCCGCGGTCTTCGTCGCGGTCTTTTTGCTGGAGGACTCAAGACCTTTTTCCATTTTATGGATTTCGTTCTTGAGGTCCATTTTTTCAAAAATCTTCCTAACGGCTTCCGCTCCGCTGCCAGCGGTGAAAATATTCGCGAAATTTCTGCTCAAATTGAAATACTCGGTTTCGCTCAAAACCAATCCAGGCCTGAGATTAAGAAGGATGGACTTCACGTTGCCGGCAGCCGACTCGAGTTCATCCGAAGCTTTTTTCACGGCTTTCTTGGTGGCCACAGCTTTTACGGTTTTCATTTTTCCCTTAAGCTCGCGTTCCACGTCTGCAAGAGCGACTTTCCTGTTTTCTTCGTCAACTTCCGTGACAACGTAATCAACGTAATAAATGACGCGTTCAAGTTTGGACGAAGCAACGTCCAAAAGCAGGCTCAAACGCGAAGGAATAGCCTTGAAGAACCAGATGTGCGCAACCGGAGCCGCGAGGGTAATATGGCCGAGGCGTTCACGTCTTACCGAGGCGCGGGTAACTTCCACTCCGCAGCGGTCGCAAGTGACTCCTTTATATCTTATCCTGCGATATTTTCCGCAGTAACATTCGTAGTCCTTGACCGGTCCGAAAATCCTTTCGGAAAAAAGTCCGTCTTTTTCCGGACGCTGGGTGCGGTAATTGATTGTTTCTGGCTTAGTGACTTCTCCGTGGGACCATTTTACCGAAATGTCCTCCGGCGAAGCCGGCCTTATTCTAAGGGCCTTGAAATCGTCGCGATGCGTGGTTTCCGATTCGTAAATCGGCTCAATGTTCATCGAAAGTGCCTTGAGCTCGCTCAAAAGAACGTTGAAAGTCGCAGGAATGTTCGGCTCTTTAATCGTCTCTCCGCGGATTATGGATTCGTAAGCCGCCGAGCGACCCATGACGTCGTCGGATTTGATAGTCAGCATTTCTTGCAAAGTGTGGCGCGCGCCATATCCTTCCAAAGCCCAAACTTCCATTTCACCGAACCTCTGTCCGCCGAACTGCGCCTTGCCTCCAAGTGGCTGCTGGGTAATGAGCGAGTAAGGGCCGATTGAACGCATGTGCACCTTGTCTTCAACCAAGTGGTTAAGTTTCATCATATAAATTGTGCCGACGGTAACTCTCTGGTCGAAGGCTTCTCCCGTCTGTCCGTTGAAGAGAGTGGTTTTGCCGTCTTCGTTCAATCCGGCTTTCTTGAGTTCGGCTCTGATTTCTTCTTCGTTGGCCGAGTCGAGTCCCGGAGTTATGGCGCGGTAACCGAGCTTCGAAGCAGCCCAGCCAAGATGTGTTTCTAAAATCTGTCCGAGGTTCATTCTGGAAACGACGCCGAGAGGATTAAGAATTATATCTACCGGAGTGCCGTCTTCAAGGTAAGGCATGTCTTCCGTGGGCCTGACCTGCGATATGACGCCTTTGTTTCCGTGACGTCCGGCCAGCTTGTCTCCGGCCTGGACTTTTCTGAGATGGGCGATTTCAACCTGGATGCGCTTGATGACGCCGACTTCGAGCTTGTCGCCACGGTCGCGCGAGAATATTTTGATGCCGACAACGCGTCCACGTTTGCCGTGCGGCATGGTAAGCGAAGTGTCTTTGACATCTCTCGCTTTCTCTCCGAAAATTGCGCGGAGCAATCTTTCTTCGGCAGTCAGTTCGGTTTCTCCCTTCGGGGAAATTTTTCCGACAAGGATGTCGCCAGCTTTGACTTCTGCGCCGATGCGGACGATTCCCTCTTCATCAAGGTTCTTCAATTTTTCTTCCGCGACGTTCGGCAAATCCGGGGTCGTTATTTCAGGCCCGAGTTTCGTGTCGCGCACATCGCAATAAAAATCTTCAACGTGGATTGAGGTAAACAAATCGTCCCTAGCCACGCGTTCCGAAAGTATGATAGCGTCTTCGAAGTTTGCTCCTTCCCAGGACATAAATGCCACTGTCAGGTTCTGCCCGAGTGAAAGGATTCCGTTTTGAGTAGAAGGGCCGTCAATAAGAACATCTCCCTTTTTGACCGCCTGGCCAATGGAAACCAGCGGTTTTTGCGAAATACATGTGTACTGGTTGGAGCGCTTAAATTTGGTTAGTCCGTAAATTTTCTTTTCCTTGGCGTATTGAACTGTGATCGAACTTGCGTCGACTGCAGAAACTTTACCGTCGTGTTCGGCACGGATTACATATCCGGAATCGCCTGCCATTTTTTCTTCCTGACCGGTCATTACGTGCGGAGCTACGGGTTTAATGGAAGGAACTGCCTGCCTTTGCATGTTCGAGCCCATGAGGGCACGCGAAGCATCTGTGTGCTGGAGGAAAGGAATCAGTGAGGCCGCGATACTGATGAACTGGTGCGGAGCGACTTCCATGAGGTCTATTTCGTCCACCGGATAAGTGCCGACTTCGCCTGCAAAACGCGCTTCAAGTATCTCGCCTACAAGATTGTCGCCGGCGCGGGTAACCGCAGCGTGAACTATTTTGTGTTTTTCTTCCTCAAGAGCGTCGAGCCAGATTATTTCGTTTGTGACTTTTCCGTTTTTGACTTTGGCGTATGGCGTCACCAAGAAACCGAAATCGTTTATGCGCGCGAATCCGGCCAGATAACTTATGAGGCCGATGTTGGTCCCTTCAGGAGTAAGAATCGGGCAGATTCTTCCGTAGTAGGAATGATGGACGTCGCGAACTTCAAAACCGGCATGTTCTTTTCTAAGTCCGCCTGGGCCGAGCGCCGAAAGACGCCTCTTGTGTTCAAGTTCGGCCAGAGGATTGACCTGGTCCATGAACTGCGAAAGTTGCGAGGAGGCGAAAAATTCTTTGACAACCGCGTTTATCGGGCGGAAGTTTATTAGCTGTGCGGGAGACAAAGTATCCCTGTCAAGCGTGGACATTCTGTCCTGTATGATTCTCCTCAAGCGGGCCAGACCGACACGCAATCTTCCCTGTAGAAGTTCTCCGACCGACTTCAGACGACGGTTACCAAGGTGGTCGATGTCGTCCGGCTTCGCTCCGGGAGTGTTGTTGAGACGGATTATTTCTCTGACGATGGCAGTAAGGTCGTCGAGGTCAAGCAGGCGGTTGTCTTTCGTCTTTTTTATTTCAAGGCGCTGGTTCAGCTTGAACCTGCCTACCGGAGAAATATCGTAGCGTTCAAAACGCTGGAATATTGAATCAACTAGATTTTTTGCCGTTGCCGGGGTGGCCGGGTCTCCCGGGCGGAGACGGCGGTAGATTTCTATGTAGGAATCGTCCAGGTTTTTCGCGGTGTCTTTCTTGAGAGTGGCTTCTATGTGCTTTATCGGGCCGCGGTCTATGTCCTGGAATTTTGATTTAATCTGTTCATCGGTCGCTCCTCCGCCAGAGGCGGATCCGCCTTGGGCGGAGAAAACACGCAAAAGGTCTGTTACCGGGACTTTTCTGTTTCTGTCTATCTTTACGCCTATAACTCCGTCTGGGTCTGTTTCAAATTCAAGCCAGGCGCCGCGGTTAGGAATTACTTTTGCTCCGAAAAGCTGTTTGCCGTGCCACAGAGCAGCCGTGAAATAGACCCCGGAAGACCTGATAATCTGCGAAACTACGACTCTCTCAACGCCGTTTATGATAAACGTTCCCTTGTTGGTCATGGCCGGAAAATCGCCGAAGTATATTTCCTGCGATGTGGACTGGCCGGTTTTTTTGTTCTCAAGACGTACTTTTATGTAAAGAGGAATTTCGTAAGTGGCATCCTTGTAAACAACCGTGGCTTCGTCTGATTTCGGCTTGTCAAAACGAAAATCCTCAAAATAAAGTTCCAGTTCTTTTCCGGTGTGGTCGCGAATCGGAGAAACTTCCTCGAGAATTTCTTTCATTCCGTCCCTCAGGAACCACTGATAGGACTTCAGCTGGATTTCATTCAGGTCGTAAGGAGTAGCTAGCGATTTGAATTTTGAAAAATCCTTGAGAGGAAGAATTTTGGACATTTAGTTTTTTTGATATGAAATAAAATTTAATATAAAAAATTCCGGGATTCTGATAAAAAAGCTTTCTTGGGGCGGAGAAAGCCGTTCGCGTTATGAGCAATATGAAAACGCGAAAAAAAACAAGCCGTAGAGCTGTTTGGCTTGAAAGTTAGATTGGCACATATCTTATACTTACGGCCAGTAACTGTCAACCCCTTGTTTTTGATACCCAAATGTGCGTGGCTAAGATCTCAAACCAGGCCTTTTACCTCAGATAAATCCTCCTATTGGCTGACTGCTCATCAAGCGTTTTCGCGAAAATTGTCTTTCCTGTTTTGGGGTCGCTGAGATAATACCAATAAGGCGAAGCAAGCGAATTAATTGTCGCGCTTATGGCAGATGCGTTCGGACTGCCTATCGGTCCAGGCGGCAAGTCAGTATAAAGATAAGTGTTATACTGGGATTCTATTTTGAAATCTTCCGGCGCGAGCGGATAGCAATTTGGTTGCCCTTTTAATATTTTTTTGAGATAGCAAATTGTCGCGTCAATATCGAGCTTCATTCCGGACGCCAGGCGCTTCTTCATTATTCCGGCAACAATTTTTGAATCGTTTTCTCCTGAAATTTCCTTCTGTAGCAAAGATGCCAGGATAAGATTTTTTCTGTAGTTTATTGGATCTTTGTTAAGAAGCGGCTCTGCTTTGGCGCGGAAATTTTCCGTAAATTTTGCAGCCACCGCTTCGGCGAAAGAATGTTCGGAAAATTTGTAAGTATCCGGATAAAGTTTTCCCTCGATGCCATTTTTCTCCGCGAAAGAAACAAGGAAGCCGGCCGGCAAAACTTTTTTACCGCTCAAAAGAATATCTATGTCCTGAACCGATGCGCCATCAGAAACCCTGACTTCTATCTCGCCTGACGATTCTGTTAAAAGGCCGATTATCTCCGGAGTGCTGGAACCGCCGGAAAGCTCATAAATACCAGGCTTTATCTGTCCAGCCGAACCGGTGGCAATGGAGTATATTTTAAAAACCGCCTTGGAGCGTATTAGTTTTTCAGTATCAAGCCGGCCGACTATGTCTGAAAAACCTTCGCCACGGGAAATTTGGAATATTTTAAGCACGCTCCCAGAAGAAACGGGTCTCAAATTCCAAAAAAACAAAAATGCAGACATAAAAACCGCCCCGAGAAAATAAAAAACTATCTTGCTTTCCAAAAATTTGCGCGCTTCAATCATTTTCTCCCAATTCCGGCAATGATAGCTATAAGGAAAAAACTAGTCAAAATACTCGAGCCTCCGTAGCTCAAGAAAGGCAACGGTATCCCGACGACTGGAACAAGCCCGAGCGCAGAACCGGCATTCATGAAAAATTGCGAACCGAAAACTATGGCCGCCCCGAGGCAAATGAATTTTTCGAAATTCCTCATTGCTAACGAACCAATCTTAAGTATGCCGAGTATCAGCGCCAGAAACGCTCCGATGACCAATATCCCGCCTGCCATTCCCCACTCCTCTATCAGTGCCGCCAAAACAAAGTCGTTGCCCGGGTCGGTCAAAAAACCAAGTTGGGTTTGTGAACCCTGACCGTATCCCTTGCCCCACATTCCCGCCGAACCGATGGCCACTTTGGATTGGATGACGCTGTAATTCGCGCCAAGGACATTTTTCTCCGGATAAAAGAAATGCTCAATGCGAAGCTTCTGGAAATCCTTAAGCCCCCAGTTCCACATTAAAAAAGCGGCTACTATAAAAACAGCCAAGGCCGCAAAAATTTTATCTCTGGGCAGTCCGCTCAAAAGAAGAAATCCGAACCAGATTCCGAAAAGAACCGCGGCCGAACCGAAAGCCGGCTGTATCGCGACCAAAACCGCAGGCACTATGAAAAAAGAAAATGAAGTCAGAATCGTCTTCCAGCGCGCCACAGATAAATGCTTCCTGCTGAAATATTCGGCATAAAGAAGTATCAGTGCTATTTTAACCAACTCGGCTGGCTGAAAGCCAAAAGGCCCTAAAAACAGCCAGCTTTTAACGTTCCTTATGTTAGGGCCTATGGCCAAAACCAGCAAAAGAAAGAAAATGGACATTGTATAGAGTCCTGTGATAAACCAGCGGTAACTCAAAACCGCCTGCCAATCCAGTTTCCGGAACAAAAAAACAAAAGCGATGCCGAGAGTTATAAACCCCGCTTGCTTATAAAAAAATTTATCCGAAATGCTGGACAAAACAACCAAACTGAAAAGAAGAACAACGGAAAGAGGAAGGAAAAGTGTTTTTGCCGTAGGGGCGGCGATTATGTTCAAGCTTGGTCGCATGTCTGGATTATTCCTGTGTCAGTTCCCATACAGATAAATCTGGGTTTTTGACGTATCAATATTTGTCAGGGCGGGATGAAACACCGAGAAAGGATACTGCTGGCCCGGAGCAACATCGTCTATCTCGCTTCCCGATATTCCGGCTGGCTGTCCGAGCTTGCCGTAAAAGACCGCGAATATCGTAACTTTCCGAACGGGCACAGTGCTGTTATTAATGAAATTGCCGGTGGCAGTCAACCCTTTTGACGAGCTGGCAGTATTCAAGCTCTGTTTGGCCAATTGCGGCTGGCCGAATAAAGATTTCGGAACCCATTTTGTTTCCCCAAGTTTGAAGCCAACTGTGATTATTTTATAAGCGTCCGAGAAATTAAGATTAAACTCGGCGATATATTTTATCTCCGAGGCGTAAACGAAAGAATTTCCGTAACGCTCGTAGAGAATGTTTCCTTGATTGTCGTAAAAAACGAATTTGTAGGGCAGGTCCTGCACCGCAAAATCGGCGTTCTTGTTCTGCACTTCTGCCATCACGCTGATGCTTGAAGTGGCCGGATGGAAAATCTGCGCCTGTCCACTTGTCTCAATATCGCTTAATCCGGACGGCAGGCAGAAATTCGAGCAAACGCCTCCGCAGTCAATTCCTTGTTCGCCTGGGTCTTTAACGCCGTTGAAACAACTCGGCGCCGTTTTGAAAAAAACCGAATAGGCTCCGTAAAATATCGCCCCGAAAATAACCAGATAAAAAAGTCCGTAAACCAGGTGTTTGAAGGTCCGTTTCATTATCATTATTTTAACATTTTAGCTGTTAAATTATCCAAAAAATAAAAATCGCCAGAACTTTTGTATGTTCCCAATTTTCTTAACGAGCAACGCAAGTTTAGAAAATCGCAATCCCGCCAACGGCGGGACCGGCGTACTCTATCCCTCACTATGCAAGCAAGTTCGGGACTCCGCTTGTGCTTCGCTTTCCCAAGACCCGGAGGCCTAAGTATCATTTCAAGTTTATGAACGCTTTTCCGCCAAAGGCGGATCCCTGCCTGGCCGGCAGGCAGGCGCCTCGGGCGGAAACTTCTCATATAAAAATTTTCTGCAATGATTTCCCGGCAAATCCTACTTTCCCAAGACCCGGAGGCCTAAGTATCATCGGAGCATTACACTTTAACTTCTCTGTTCGGAATGGGAAGAGGTGGTACGTATAATGCTAAATCACCGGGAGATCGCTGAAGAAAATTTTTAGTGTGGGGTTCGGAATGTTCTATTAGGAAGACCTGCCTGCCGGCAGGCAGGGGTGGAACACACACGAATAAAACACCGGCAGACAAAAAATCTGGCGCGTCTTTTTCAAACACGTAGACTTGCTGTTCTTAAGGAGCTTTCGGAGTTCCGACGGGCTTGGTCTCTAGCAAAGCTAGAGCCGTCGGAACGAGAAGCAGGCGGCGATTCGCCGCTGGAGCGAATCGAACGCCGGTCCTTAAGAACAGCAAGTCGTAGTAAGTCAGCATTGGGATAATCAGCATGTTTAACGTCCGCTGTTAGTAGACGATGAAGCATTAACGGTTATTAGTATTCCTTGGCTCAAACCATTGCTGGCCTTACACCTAGAACCTATCAACGTGGTAATCTTCCACGAAACCTTCTCTGACTTGCGTCAGAAAGATACCTTATCTCGGGGTAGGCTTCGCGCTTAGATGCTTTCAGCGCTTATCCCTTCCGAACATAGCTA
>CAYHXB010000010.1:3732-20616 GCA_964360535.1 uncultured Candidatus Saccharibacteria bacterium | reverse complement strand
GAAAGCCGGTTGAGCGCGGTTATTGCCGAGGTCGTTGATGTTGATAGCGCGAGCGACAGCCACTGCGTGTCAGAATCTATTATTGTCTGGTTATCCTGGAAAACACCTACTTGGTCCAAAGAATTTATATAATTGTTGACGCTGGTTACCGTCGAACCGAGACTTCCGGGATTAACTACTCCGGATGGCGTGGCATTGGCGTATGACGGAGGCGGCGGGTTCATCGCTTCCGTTAAAGCGCTCAATCCTTCTTTCATTACTCTGTTTATAGATGCATTAACTATTGCAGCAACTAAACCCTCGAAACGCGTGGTGTTGGCGGTTTGTTGTCCTTTCCAGCCGAGAGATGTAGTAAGAGAATCGGCGACGATGGCGCCGGGAGTAGTGACAACTTTTATTTCTTTTCCTGGTTCACAAATATCGGTTTTTTCGCCAGTGTTTTCATCTATAAGATATCGCGAGCATCCAACCACTTTATCAATTGACAAGAATCCTTTACTGGCAACGGCTTTATTGCTAGCCGCTTTTTCGGCATTCGCTACGGCGCCCATTCTAATATCTTCGGCTATTATAAACTGTCCGAAAAAATTATTGTCCGGCCTCATTGCGGCGCCGTACGCGGTCCAGGTCTGATACCAGGTTCCTTGCTTGAATCTATTGAAAAAGGAATCAACATTATTTATAACTTGCGTCAGCGTGCAACGTACGTTGGTATTCGCATATGGAACAGGTAAAAGAGCTACTCTTAATAATGGCCCAAAACCGCTACAGGCCTGCGGTATCAGTTCGTAAATTGCCTGCCCCGCGGCTTTATTGCCTACATCTCTCAAAAATCCGCCCCAGTCGGTAATAAATTTAGGATTTCCTCCGCCGGCAATCCAGTTAACCACCTGGTTCTGGAATTCGTTTATCAAAATATCTTTGGCTATCTCGAGAGCCGTTGTGTAGGCCCACTTGCCGATTTCGTAAAGATGGCTGGCTATCCATTGCCCTATGTTTTCAATAGCTTCGGCGACAAGTATCCATAGTGGCACATTTTCTTCTCCAAATAATGAGGCATAAGCTTTCTTGACACCGAAAATTTCATTATACAGATTTTTCCATTCTGGAATATTTGAGGAAATCTCTTTTGTATCAACTTTCGCCGCCGCATTTTTTACCAGCGCCAAGTCCCGGCTTATGATTTCTTTTTCACTCTGAAGAGCGAGCATAGTTTTCATCGGGTCGGCCTGGTAATCGGCGACAGCGTTGAAAACATTTTTCTGATTGGCGAAGAATCTCAACATGGCCGTATGTGTTTCAACAAACGGCTTGGGAACCGAAAGAGAAGAAAGTTTTTCAAAAGCCGCTTCTATGGCAAGCGCCGGAAGAACCAATGCGTCCGGCGTAGGGGTTTGATTAGTGGGGACTAAAAGTTTTGTGCTTGAAGAAACTTTGCCGAGTATTTCATAAACCTGTTTAAGATATGAAGAAACATCTTCCGGTGAAAAGGACTTGGCTATTTTGTTCGCCGGAACCGATGTCTTGTCGTCAAAAGTAAAAGCGGTTTTGGAAAGCGCCTGCTTTATCATCTCGGCGGTTTTATCCTCGCCAGGGAGATTGACTACGGTCGGGTCGCCATTCTGGTCCAATTGCGGTCCGTTAGGATTGTTGGCAATCATTTGGCCGGCGAAAATCCCAGCCATATTCCGCGTCAGATTTGAGGAATTTGTATTCGCTACATATGCCGACTGTGTGTTCCCCGAGCCGGTTGCCTGCTGTCCGCTCGAAGGAAGTCCTGCCTTGCCGGCAGGCAGGTTTTCAACGAAAGCATTCTTGCTTATCGTCGAAAGCGGATTTTCTCCCTCCGCCTGGAATGCCTCCTGCGGATTTTTCGTTCCGATGGAATTAAGGGAAATCAAAGTTACGGTGCTTGCGATTGCCGAGAACACCAAAAACCCCGCAATCAGTCTTTTTAAGTCCTGTGGGTTCATCCCTTGAATTATAGGATATTAGATGCGTAAACTCTAAGTTTTTTTATACACATTCGGCTAGCTTTGCCAAATGAGGCAGAGATTGCTCATGGCGAGCCACACTAAGGTTAGAACATTTCTTCTACTGCGCACTAAAAACCGAAACCAGTTTGAAAATATCTTCCAACGAAAGGTTCTGGGGGCGGAGAATCGGTTCGATTCCTGCTTCGCCAAGCTTTATTCCGGCTTCTTTTTTGGCGACCCCGAGTCCGTCGGAAATGTTGTTCAGAATTGTTTTTCTCGGCTGGGCGAAAAGAGCTCGTACGATTCCATAATAATCATCCGATTTTATTTTTCTCGCAGGCACCGGTTTCAAAACGACCGTTGCGGAATCCACTTCGGGTGCTGGATGGAAAACGCTTCTCGGGAGAATGAGCGCGATTTCCGGTTTGGCCCAAAATTGAACGCTCGCGGCCAGCCGGTTCATTCGCGGAGGTTCGGCTGTCAGGCGTTCGGCTACTTCTTTCTGGATTGTTATGACAGCCACCATTGGTTTTTCATCAAGCCCCCCGATTGTCCGCAGGAGTTTTCCGGTTATGTAATAAGGTATGTTTCCGGCGAGTTTCCAGTTTTTTCTTTCGGGATTCCAATTTTTTTCGTCCGGTAGAATTTTCAGCGCGTCGCCGGTTATTATTTTTATTTTTTCGTTTCCTGAAAATTTTTCACGGAGCGCTTCGGCGAACAGCCCGTCTCTTTCGATTGCTGTCACCGTACATCCGTATTCTGCGATTCTTTCGGTAAGTTCGCCATGGCCCGGCCCTATTTCAAGAACGAAATCATCATTCTTTAATTCAAGAAGAGAAACGATTTTTTCGAGCGCATGTTTGTCGGTCAGAAAATGTTGTCCAAGCTTTATCATAATAGTAAATCATAAATCAGAAGCACTAAATCGCAAACAAATCACAAATCATCAAATTCCAAACAAGTTTGAATAATTGAATTTTGGAATTTGTTTCGAATTTCGGATTTCATGTTTCGGATTTAGTCCAAGGTTATATAGCGTTCTTCATCATCAAGATTAGAAATGTCGTTGTTTTGCGAAACAAGATTTTCAAACTCCACTAACTCTTGCGGAATTTCTCCGATGAACCGCGAAGGTATGTCGTAGAAACTTATATAGAGTTCTTTTTTCGCTCTGGTCATTGCGACGTACATCAACCGGCGTTCTTCTTCTGTTTCGTTCTGCGATGAAAGTGAACGGCCGTGCGGCAAAAGTCCCTCATTGCATCCCGCGATAAAAACATTATCAAATTCCAATCCTTTGGAAAGATGGATTGTCATAAGGCTGATTGGATTCTCCCCGTAGTTTCTCTCTCTTGCCGATTTTTCCGAAGTTGAATCCATTGGCTGAAGAAGGGCTATTTGTTCGAGGAACGACGGCAAATCATTGAATTCAGAGGCGAAGTGAAGCAATTCCGCTATGTTTTCCCGGCGTTCGTCGGCATTCAGAAAATTCCTGCCGACAATGTCCAGATAATCCGTTGAATCCAAAAAAGAATGTATCAGCTCGGCAGGAGAAGCCGACGATTCGTCGCCGTAGAGCGATTCGCGGAATTTGGAAAAGCGTCCCTTCGCGATATTTTTTTCAAGCCGCTCGCGGCTGACTTCGTCTTTCGGATTCTGCGCGTAGCGGAGAGCGGCGACTATATCTTTTATTTCTTTCCGTTCGTAGAAACGGAGGCCGCCGTAAATTCTGTAATTCAATCCCTTTTCAATAAGTTCCTGTTCAATCGCGCGCGACTGGGCGTTTGTGCGGTAGATGATTGCGACGCCGGCTTTCTTATCCTGGTTTTTTATTTTTCCTATTTCCCCGGTCATCCAGTATGCCTCGTCTTCCTCGTCGGCGACTTCGATTATTCTCACAGGTGCGCCGGTTTCTTTTTTAGTCCACAAAGTTTTCGGCTTTTGGTTGACGTTATTTGAAATGAGCGCCGAAGCCGCTTTGATTATGTTTGATGACGAACGGTAATTTTCTTCCAGAAGAATAACATTCGCATCCGGCCAGTCCTTTTCGAAATCCATAAATATGCTGAAGTTTGAACCGCGGAAGCTGTAAATCATCTGCTGGTCGTCGCCGACGACGGAAATTCTCGGCGAGTCGCCGACCAGAAGCTTAACGAGTTCGTACTGCTTGTTGTTCAGGTCCTGGTATTCGTCTATTAGTATGTGATGGAAACGCTTGCGATATTTATTTAGGATCGCGGGATTTTTTTTGAAAATCTCGGCGACTTTTTCTATGAGGTCGTCGAAATCGAATGCATTGTTTTTTTGGAGTTCCTTTTCGTAACGGTGAAAAAGTTTGATTATAAATTCGCCGTCTTCCGAAGAACCAAGAATTTCTCCGCGCGAAACGACATCGTTTTTCAGGCGGGAAATTGTGCGGGAAATTTCTCCGGCTCCCGAATGTTCCTTCTCTCTGTCTTTTATATATTCGGTTTTAAGGAGCTTTCTGACTATTTGAAGCGAGTCGGATGTATCGAAGATGGCGAAGTTGCGGTCGCGTCCGGCAAGTCCCGCTTCAGCTCTCAATATTCTGGCTCCGAGCGAATGGAAGGTTCCGATAAACGGCGAACCATCAGCGAATAGCGAATTCGGTACGAATTTACGAATGGTTTGATACGGCTCACTATAAATTCGTATATTCGTTCCGCCAGTCGGCGGAGATTCGTTATTCGTTGATGAAAGAACTCTTTCCGCCATTTCTTTGGCGGCTTTGTTTGTAAAGGTAAGCGCCAGTATACGGTCGGCCTGCACCCCTTTTTCTATAAGATAAGCCAATCTTCCGGTCAGGGTACTGGTTTTGCCAGTTCCGGCCCCGGCTACTATTAAAAGGGGCTTATCGTCGGCCTGGACAGCCAGTTTTTGCTGGGGGTTAAGGTTAAACTTCATCACGTAAGTGTCGCAAAATATTTTTAGTTTTCCACACTGGCCTCTCGCCTAATCCATTACTTTCTGCTAACTTGATAGACATTAATACTATCATAAGACAAGTAAATAAGGTCAAAAAGCCCATTGGAATGGCTCTTTTTTTGCCTATAATCCTTATTATTTCAGGGTTTATAAGCACTTCCGGATCACCTTATCAAAAGCAATCCGGTATTCTCGGTGGACCTTCGGCGTCTGCCGCCGAACCTGCCTATTCTGGGGATAAGGTTGCCATACTTGAATCTGCCCCATTTCCGGCATTTTCCAGCGATTTTCAGCCAGTTTCCGACAATAACGTGGAAGAAGGCATCATGGAAACAGCCCTATTTTCTGGCAATGGACAGGGATTTTTGGGTAAAACTGCTTCCAAACAAGACATTTCTCCGATAAGCCAGGAAGGCCCAGATCTGAAAGGATATTTTTCCATGCCGGCCGACGGATTCAACTGGGGAAAACTTCATCCCCATAACGCGGTTGATATAGCGAATGCCTGCGGGACGCCAATAACGGCTTCCGCGGAAGGATTGGTTAACGAAACTTCCCTCGGATTACAAGATATGGGTTACGGCAATTATATTTTAATTTCACATCCCAACGGCACAGAGACCAGATATGCGCATCTCGAAAAAATTTCAGTTTCCGTCGGCCAGTACGTCAAAAAAGGAGAATTGATAGGCAAAATGGGCCGGACAGGAAACGCAACCGGATGCCATGTCCATTTTGAGATAATCGACGCAGCCAACATGTTTGCCAGGCAGTAGAAACTCGGCTGGTTATTTTTTTACTTGCCGAGAGCGAGTTGGCCGAGTTTTCACTGCCTGGTTTGCCAAATAACATTTTTATATCTCTTCCCTTAACCTGTAGCTAAAAGCTTCCGCCAGATGTTCGGCTGAAGTTTTTTCCTTTTTATCCAAATCGGCTATTGTTCTCGCCGTTTTCAGTAATCTGTAGTAGCCGCGCGGCGAAAGACGCGCTTTATCGAGCGTAATCAGGAATTTTTCCGCGGGAGAATCAAAATTCGCGAATTCTTCTGTTTGTTTCGAACTCATTTCTGCGTTTGTTCTTATTTTCAATTTTTTGAATCTTTCCGATTGGATTTTTCTGGCGGATTCCACTTCATTTTTTATACCCGGACTGGTTGATTCTCCGGATTTTTTTGCGCGGAGTTCCCCAGTTTTAACGCGAGGCACTTTTATCTGTAAATCAATCCTATCCAGAAGCGGCCCGGATATTTTTTTCTGATATCTAATGACTTCATATGCCGAACATCTGCATTCTTTTTCCGGGTCGCCGTAAAAACCGCACGGACAGGGATTCATAGCCGCGACCAGAGTGAAACGCGCCGGAAAAACAAGCGTGTCTTTGACGCGGGCTATGTGCACTTTCCCGGTTTCAAGCGGCTGGCGCAGCGCTTCAAGTATATTTTTCTGGAACTCGGGCAGTTCGTCCAGGAAAAGAACGCCGAGATGCGCCAAACTTATTTCTCCAGGTTTCGGCTGGGAACCGCCGCCAACAACAGCGGCGGCAGAGGCAGTCTGATGAGGCGAGCGGAAAGGTCTGTGTTTAATCAATCCGGACTTATTTGCTCCGGCGGCGCTATAAATCTTCGTTATTTCAATGGCTTCTCCGAGGGCTAAGCCTGGCAGTATGCCTACCATGGCTTGGGCGAGCAAGCTCTTGCCGACACCGGGCGGTCCGGACATAAGTAGGTTGTGCCCGCCGCTGGCCGCGATGATCATGGCGCGTTTGGCGTTTTCCTGCGCTTTTATTTCCGAAAAATCGGGATAGTCCACTTCAAAATTAGAGTCGCCACCCAGTCCTTCAAAAATTTCGGCTATTGCCGGTTTTCTATTTTCCAGAATTTCAATGACTTCTCCAAGCGATTCTACCGGGATAACTTTCATATTTTTTATGACAGCCGCTTCCGTGGAATTTTCTCTGGGCAAAAAAAGATATTTGAAACCGCGTCTGTCCCCCATCTCGGCTATATTAAGCGAGCCGTTGGCCGGACGAAGACGGCCGTCCAAACTCAATTCGCCGATAAAAATTTTATCGCCGGTTTCAAATTCACCAATCTGTTTTGTCGCCATGAGGTATCCGAGCGCGATGGCCAAGTCGTACTGCGTGCCGGTTTTTTTGACGTCTGCAGGAGCAAGATTGACGGTTATTTTTCTGTTCTCGCGGTTAGGCGGCTTTGCGCCGGAATTTTTCAGCGCCGAATTAACTCTTTCGCGCGCTTCATTCAAAGCTTTGTCGGCGAGACCGACTATATTAAAAGAATGGAGGCCGACATTTAAGTCGACCTCTACTTCAATGAGTTTCGCGTTTATACCCTCCAGTTCCGCCGAATAAATCTTAGAGACGTTTTTCTGCATCTCATTCTTCTTTCTTTTTACAGTCGGAACAAAGTTCAGATTCGGGAGCCACTTCAAGAACTTCTTCCGGTATTTCACTTCCGCATTTTCCGCAGATTCCGTAAGTGCCCATGGCGATTTTATTTAGCGCCATATCTATTTCATTGACTTCGATCTTCAGGGCGGAAGCTATCGACATTCTATTGGCGTACGATTCGGATTCATCAGCTTCCTCTTCCAAATGGTCGACATCATTGCCGAAATCTTCAGCTTCGGAATATTTCTGTATCCTGACCATCAGTTTTTCTTTCTCTTCCCTCAATTTTTTTTCGTAAGCGGATATTTTTTCTTTTGTCATTTACTTAGATTACTTAAAGCGGGAGGTAGCGTCAACTCTGCTCATAAAAATATGTTCCGCGCCGGGGGATTTTTAGGCAATAATCGCCCTAGTCAGGTATGACTAACTTACATAATATTAATGTCATTTTGTCAATATGAGAGCAGGCATCAGAAAACTCCTCTTCTAAGGTCTACTGCTACGGTCGGCGCGCATATCCGAAATCATCTCTAATTCAATTTTATCGGCAATCAATCTGGCTTATCGGAAGCGCCTATCGGCAAAAATATCTTTTGCCGATTAAAATACAAAATTGCCGATAAGCTGTTAACAAATTGCCGATATAAAGGGAATTTCCGATGGAACTGTTGATAAGTCCTATTTTTGACAAACATTTTGACAAACACTCTAAAAAACAGAAAACTGAAGAAGCTTGAAAAACCTACATTTTTTTAAAATTCGGTGTTTTATTTGTTTGTCGACAAACATCTTTTACAGAAAATAATCCTAAAATAAGATATTTCAGTAGCAATCTGTGTTTGCATTGTTTAGCGACAAACATTGTTCACAAAAAAATAATCTAAAACAATGTCTTTTTGGGCATCGGCTATGTTTACATTGTTTGTCGACAAACAATGTAAACATAGAACTCTTTGTTTGTCCGTAGATAATGCACTAAAATTGGATAAAATGGACAATATTTCTACCGGTCAATTAGGAGAAGACCTAGCCTGCAAATATCTAATCGGCAAGGGCTATAAGATACTCAAAAGAAATTATTGGAAGCCGTGGGGAGAGATAGACATTATCGCCAGGCCAAAGACCAATATTCTGGTTTTTGTGGAAGTTAAGGCGCTTAAAGAAAATTCTGTGGCCGGCCTTTTTCCAGAAGACAATCTGACTTCTTCGAAATTGCGAAAATTGCAGCGGACCTGCCAGGGGTTTATTGCGGAGAATCCCGATTGGGTTAAAGGCGATAGGGGATGGCAGATAGATCTGGTAGCAATAAAAATTCCATCAGGTTCTGGTATGCCCGGAATAGGAAATTGCGAAATCAATCATTATGAAAATATCTGACTAGTAATACAAACAACTTGTATTTTTACTGTTGTGCTATGGCACAACAGCGTGCTAAAATTGAAATTAGATTTCAACTACAATCATGAACGAAAAACGAGCAGATATAGAAAAGAAAAATAGATACATCAATAAATCAGCGATATTGCCGTCGATAGACGATTATTCATCGCGAAAAGAATGGGAAGAGGCGTCCTGGCGAAAAATTGTGGGATCCGGCGATTTGTTGTTATCGCTTGTAACGTTGCATGAGCGACATGACTTGGTAATGCGCGCTGCAGTACTTGAAGGACTAATTTCGGGAAAAGGACAAAGGCAATTGAGCAGAGAACTTTCGCTTTCCACGCAAACAATTAATGCTGTTAGGAGAGCTATGACAGAAAAAAATTATCGGAGCTATTTGGAAAGAAGCAAAAAAGAGCGCAAGAAAAGGAAATACAGCACTGATTTATCGCCAAAGAAAAAAAGACCATCCGGCAGGCCGGTGCGCACGAAGTACGGGACGTTATATATTCCGCGATAAACGTTGTGCTACAGCATAACATCCTAAAAGTTTGACAAGCGGAATAAATAGAAATAAGCGCCGGCATTCCCGATATTGAAAGATTTCATCTTCTGTATATTCTTTATGTTTTTTTCCTTTCACCAGGTGTTATGCTATAGCACAACACCTGGTGATTGATGTTTTTAGTGTTCTGCGGCATTGCTCTGCGGTGTACAAGCTTAAAATCCTATTGTGTGTATTCCAAGCTATCGAACTATTACGCGAGGTTGACAAATTCTTGATTTTATGTTTAACTTAAAACAATTGATTCAGGACGAAACTTGAATCAAAGCTGTTTGAAATCACAAATAAGAATCTCCTACTCGACGCTGAAATCAAGCGGATGGGCAATTCCGCCCGATAGTAAGGAGAGAAATCATGGAAACGAAGAATTTGCTTTTGGTTGATTTCGACGCCGGCGTCGCGGGCGTCGAGCGTATGCTCCAGGCGGAAGTTTGCGTCCGGACAACTATGGAATTCGCCGAGAACGGCGAATTCCGGGAAGTAACGGATGCACTCGCGCGGTACTATGAGTGGAATCCGAAAGGGTTCAAAGGCGGCGCAATGACCGGATCGGCGGTCGGTCCTTTAGCAATAATCCGGGCCGTTGTTGGTCAGCGCATCACACGGGAAGATATCGGCCGAGTAGTAAAGCTCGGCAAGCGTGGGCTGGATTACGAGGTTCGTCAATGCAGGGCAAATCTGATGCCACTCCGTCTGTGGGAAAGATACACACGTCGGTATGTTCGCCAGTATGGCAGCAAGCATCAGGTATTTGGTCTTACTGAAGCCCGCCGACTCTGCTTCGCTGTCAGCAAGCAGGATCGTCCTCCGCGCGTTTATTTTGCAAAGGGAGTGATTTGCATGGATACTCCCGACGGAGCAGTCGCGCGTATCGGCAGCGGTGAATCGTCCTCAGTCATTTTTCTTAACAAGTTCGCTCACCCAATTGCAGCATACGAGGCCGCCGGCAGTTGGAACAATAACTACGCCCGGCAAGTCAAAGTTCCTGATCGGCTCGATTGGGGAAAACTCCGGCCGTTGGGCAAAAGTACTACGGACGCAATGTTCGGAGTACGTGGGTAGGACAATCAACGCGCCGCAGTCGCGTAACAATTCAATCGGGTTGAGTATGCGGACTCAACCCATCAATCCAAGCTCTGATGTAATGTCAGAGCTTGCTTCATTTTAAATCAGCAAAATTTGACCCATTCGACTTGTTGCTCAGGGTCAACCTCGCAGGTTGACTTTCCTAAAAACTACTCATATAATGCGTATAACGAATCCGCCCTAGATGGTGGATTTTTTACAAAATGCAGTAGTAAAAATTAAATAAACACATGTTCAACTTAAAAGATTTATCAAAAGCCATAAAACAGGTCGCCGAAGAAAAAGCGCTTGACCCGAAAAAAGTTCTCGAAGTAGTCGAGTCGGCCGTCGCCGCCGCTTACAAGCGCGAATACGGCCAGCGCGGAGAAATCATCAAAGCAAAACTGGACCTTAAAACAGGAGACCTTAAATTCTGGCAGGTGAAAACCGTCGTTGACGAAAGCATCGTGCGTTTCGTTGAAGAAGGTGAGGAAGAAAAAGAAGAAGTGATAGATGAAACAAAATTGCCGCGATACAACTCTGAACGTCATATAACTTTGGACGAAGCCAAAAAAATATCCGCCGAAGGCGGACCCGCCTCGGGCGGGAAAAAGGACATTGCTGTCGGCGAAGAAATCTCTTTTCCTCTGGAGGAAAAAGAAGATTTCGGCAGGATAGCTGCGCAAGCAGCCAAACAATCTATTTTCCAGAAACTCCGAGAATCGGAAAGAGAATCCATACTAAAGGAGTGGCATAACAAAGAAGGACAAATAGTAAGCGGATTGGTGCAGCGCTTTGAACGCGGCAATGTTTATATAGATTTAGGGAGAGCATTGGGAGTAATGTTTGCCAACGAATCCATACCGGGCGAACACTACCGCGTAGGGGAGCGTCTCCGCTTTCTCGTCCTCGCTGTTCAGGAAGACACGCGCCTGCCGGGCATAATTCTTTCGCGCTCGCACCCGAAATTCGTCAGTAAGCTTTTTGAACTTGAAGTTCCAGAAGTCGCAGAAGGAGCCGTTGAAATAAAAGCCATTGCCAGAGAGCCGGGGAGCAGGACCAAGCTTGCCGTCGCTTCAAACGCGGAAGGCGTTGACCCGGTCGGCGCGCTCGTCGGCCAGCGCGGAACCCGCGTCATGGCGGTCAACAATGAACTTGGCAATGAAAAAATAGATATTGCCGAATGGTCCGATGACCCGGCGAAGCTGATAGCCAACGTGCTGTCGCCGGCAAAAGTCGCTTCGGTAGAAGTAATGGAACGCCGCGAAGCAAGAGTATATGTCCCGGAAGACCAGCTTAGTTTGGCTATTGGCAGGAGCGGACAAAATGTGCGCTTGGCCGCGAAACTTACCGGATGGAAAATAGATGTTCGTTCGCAGGCCAGGCCCGAGGAAACCCAAGAGGGGGGAACGGCTTCAAACATTGTCGACGGAGCCGAAGAAATGGATGCAGCCGACGGTTCCGATTAAAAATAAAAACATATTTTACTTCCGTTTAAATTTCTTTTAAAATAAAAAACATGGCTAGAAAACTTGAATCCATGAACCAATATCTGATTCCGATGGTCGTCGAAAAAACGCAGTATGGCGAACGCTCTTACGACATTTACTCGCGTCTTCTCAAGGAGAGGATAGTTTTTCTTGGCGGGCCGATTAATGATGCCGTTGCCAATGCGGTCATTGCCCAGCTTCTTTTCCTAGAACACGAAGATTCCAAGAAAGACATCAAACTTTATTTGAACACCCCAGGCGGTTCGGTTACGGCCGGCATGGCGATTTACGACACGATGCAATACGTAAAACCTGACGTGGCCACGATGTGCGTGGGTATGGCGGCTTCAATGGGAGCGGTTCTTTTGGGAGCCGGAGCTCAGGGCAAGCGCTTCGCTCTTCCCAATTCCGAAATACTCTTGCATCAGGTTATGGGAGGAGCCGAGGGCCAGGCGACCGAGATTGAAATAACCGCGCGCCAGATAATCAAAATAAAAGACAAGATAAACCACATTCTTTCCAAAAACACCGGCCAGCCGCTCGCCAAGATCGAGAAAGACACCGACCGCGACTTTTATATGACGCCGGAAGAAGCCAAAGAATACGGCTTAATAGACGAGATCATAAAAAAGCACAAGTAGTTCGCCGCTCTGTTTTCGAGAATCGGCATAATTTTCTACTGAAAATTTGCCTGCATCCCTGCCTACCGGCAGGCAGGTCATCCGCCTTCGCGGTTTCCGATAGCTTCTCGAAAACAGAGCAGCTTCATTTCGCTGGCCGCCAAAAAGCGGCTTTTATGATAAAATTAAAACAATGGATAAAAAAGAACTTATTAAAGAGGTATTAACTCGTTCAACGAGTTATATTATTCCTTCTCCAGAAGCACTGGAAAAAGAACTATTATCTGGAAAAAAGTTGAAAATATATTTAGGTGCCGACCCCACTGGGCCTCATCTCCATTTGGGACATCTTACCAACCTCCTTTTACTTAAAAGGCTCCAAGATTTGGGCCACAAAGTCATTTTTCTTGTCGGTGATTTCACTGCTATGATCGGCGACCCGACAGATAAATTGGCGACACGCAAACCTTTAACTGAAAAAGATGTTAAAGAAAATATGCGTACATTTAAAAAACAAGCTTCGCATATCATATCCTTTTTTTCTTGGATGCATCCGTCTTCATGGGGGAATGGGGTAAAAATTAGATATAACTCAGAGTGGTACGAGAAAATGACTTTGAAAAAATTCATGAAAGACTTGTTAGGATATTTCGATGTCCAAAATATGTTATACAGAGAAGAATATTTTACAATCCAGAACATGCTTCAACGAGATATGTTTAAAGAACGATTAAAAAAATGGGAAACTAGCCAACACACAGAGGGTCTTATAGGACTAAAAGAATTTATCTATCCTATTTTGCAAGGATACGACGGCGTAGCAATGAATGTGGACATTGAAGTGGGGGGTAATGATCAAATGTTTAATATGGCTATTGGCCGTGCACTAAGAAAAGCACATGTCGAGAAGAATACAACCCCAGGAGAAAAATTTTTTGTTGCGACAAAGCTTTTGATAAACCCTAAAACTGGTAAGAAGTTGATGAATAAAAGCGAGGGGGGGCTTATCAATCTCGACGATTCTCCGGAAAATATTTTCGGCAAAGTTATGGCCCTTGATGATAGCTCAATGTTTGCAGTTGCCGAACATTGTACGTTTCTCCCTCTGACGCACATAAAAGATTTGCAGAAAATGAATCCGCGCGAGGCTAAACTTGAAATTGCTACTGCCGTTGTAAATACAATTTATGGTAAAACTGCTGCAGAAAAGGCGAGAGAAAATTGGATTAATACTTTTTCCAAAAAAGAAATAAATGCTACCGAATTACCACCGCTGGAGATTAAAAGCGAAGAGAAAATTACAGTTTCCGATTTGGTTTTATTATCAAAAACTGCAGATAGTAAAAGTGAAGCACGTCGTTTGGCGAAACAGGGCGCTGTTGAGATAAACGGGGAAGCGATAAAGGATGTATATGAAGTTCTTAAATTGAACAGCGGAGATATTATCAAAATTGGAAAGAAGAACTTTTTCAGGATAAAGATTAAGTAGTCCCTCGTCGTCCCTCCTTCGTAGGGACTCGCTCGGGACAATTGAAAATCTAAACTCATTCTTCGTTAAGATTTTCTAATTGAGCGGGTAAGGGGAATCGAACCCCTGTCATCAGCTTGGAAAGCTGAGGTAATGCCATTATACGATACCCGCCTGTTTCCAGTTTTTTATTATATCCCGTGGTGCATTTTCGCTCAAGAGAGTTGCAAAAATGCGGGAAATCAGTTAAAAATAACGGATATATAAAACGTTAAATTTACTTAATAAATGTTTCATTTTTCCCGCAACACAAAAATTTTTCTCGGCGGAGCGGCGCTGATTTTTGTCGGAGTTCTCGGATTCAGATTCTTATCCTCAAAAAGCATACCCCAGGATTTCATTGACGCGAGAATCCAGGGAGCGATAATTTCCCAGAACATAGTCGGCCTCTCCAATCAGTCAACGAACGATTTGGAAAAAATAAGCCAGTTCGACCGGCAGGGGAATTTCGTTGAAGCGAGCAATGTCGTCATAGAAACGATTCAAAAAAGCAAAGACATACGGAGCCAAGCAGTGGAACTTTCAAACCAGGTTTCAAAAATGACAGCGTCGCTTTCCGGCATAGATTCTTTTGAAGCCAGACAAGCCGCGCTTGAAGCTATTTCAAGCCGTCTGGCCCTTATCGGCCGTCTCATAAATTACAGCGAATATCTCAACCAGCTTTTGCAGGCGCTTCAGGCAAAATTTACACGGCAGTCAAAAAACCATAACGTAGAATCGATTATTGCCCAAATAAACGCGGAAGTTACAGCTATAAACAGCTTTAATAGCCAGGCGACGCAGGCCATGAACCGTTTTGACGCCATAGTGAACGGACGGTAAGCGTTGTCACGGAATATGACAACGCTTCAATCGGTTCCCTGCCTGCCGGCAGGCAGGGCTCGAACAAAATAAATTTCCATTTTACTCCTCGCTGCCGATTGTAGATAAGCGCAATAAAAATCCTACAACGCTGCGTGACAAAAGAATTCACCATATGAATTTCAGTTATAAAAAACTGCTTTTTCCGGTAATTTTATCGCTCGCCGCGATAACATTCTTGTTTTTATATTTCGGTTTCCCTAATGAAAAGGCCAAGTTTTTTTCGGCAGTTCAGCAGAAACAAAAAGAACAGCCACTACCGCCGTTTGAACCAAAGTCCTTGTCTTGGTCTTTGGCGACATCTTCTGCCGAATGGGAAGCGCGCGATTCAGCCGTAAGTTTTGTTTTCCAAAACAAGATTTGGACAATGGGTGGATTGGACGGAAACAAAGAAGTTCAACCGAATCACACTGTTATTTACTGGGAAGCTCCTCATTTCAACGATATTTGGACGACTGAAAACGGCGCGACATGGACAATGATAAAAGCCCATGCCGAATGGCCTCCACGAAGGTCGATGACCGTAGTTGAGTTCTTGAATAAATTGTGGATGTTCGGCGGATGGAGTCCGATTACAGGATACGCCAGCGACATTTGGCAGTCGGATGACGGCGCTACGTGGATTAAAGCAATCTCAAACGCGTCATGGCCGGCGCGCGAAGGACAAACGGCAGAAGTATTTCAGGGGAAATTGTGGATGTTCGGCGGAGTCGATTATGACAAGCATGAAACCAAAAACGATGTTTGGTACTCTGAAAATGGAACGGACTGGCAACAGGCGACAACCACGATTCCGTGGAGTTCGCGCTGGGACCACGCAACAGCCGTTTTCAAAGATAAAATATTTCTTGTCGGCGGAATGGATTTGAATGAGGGAGTGTTCAACGACGTATGGGTTTCATCGGACGGACTGAATTGGGAACTGGTAACCGAACACGCGCCGTGGGCGAGTCGTCAAGGGCATTCATTGGTTGTGTTCAAAGACAAGTTGTGGCTAATCGGAAGGCTTGATGACAAAGAAGGAGGCGGGGTGAACGACGTATGGTATTCCGACGACGGAGCAACATGGCAAAAAACAGATGCCGACCCGCCGTGGCTCGGGCGCGAAGACCATTCAGCGCTCGTTTTTAACGACAGGATATATGTCTTCGGCGGCATGGGCTCTGACTGGAAATGGCACAACGATGTATGGGTTTCGTCTGACAATAAGTCGAGCTTTGACACATTCGATAAACTCAGTGTCAATCCTGAACATAGTCGAAGGATTGACTTGAACGGACTTCCCGCCATTAAAGAAAACGCGAATGACCTTACTCTTTCTGCCGAATCTTTCATATCTGTTTTCGCCGGCGCCGACGGCAAAGAAAAAATTCTTATCGAAAAAAACAAAAATAGACAGCTGCCTATCGCGAGTATAACCAAACTTTTTGTTGCCTTGGCGGCGAATGAGCGTTATAAGCCGGACTCTGTTATCCAAATTTCAAAAGAATCTCTGGAAATCAAAGGGGTTTCGGGCATTTATTATGCCGGCGAAAGCTTTTTGTTCCTTGACGCGCTCCGGGCAATGCTTGTCGGTTCGCATAACGAAATTGCCAGCGCTCTCGCCGAACAAACAAGCACGGACGAATTCGTGAGCGCCATGAACAAAAAAGCGTCGGAGCTGGGACTTTTAAACACGCGTTTTTTTAATCCAACCGGACTTGACCCGTCTCCGGAAAGCGATTCAATCAATTATTCGTCAGTTTATGATTTGTACAAGCTGGCAAAATATATCCAGGAGAATCAACCCGGCATTCTTTCGATAACAACCAATAAGGAATTCCGTCTTTTTGACGCCGGCGGAAATTTTGTGGCGGTCGTTACCAGTACCGACAAACTTCTCGGCAGGGAAGATATTCCCTTTCGCATAATCGGCGGCAAAACCGGTGAAACGCCGCGGGCCAAGCAAAATCTCGTTCTTGTAACCGAGTCTCCGTGCGGCGGAAATTTATTTAACGTAGTTCTCGGCTCTCAAAACAATTTTGGAGATATGGAAAAATTACTGCGG
>CAYHXB010000010.1:0-3632 GCA_964360535.1 uncultured Candidatus Saccharibacteria bacterium | reverse complement strand
TAACGTAGTTCTCGGCTCTCAAAACAATTTTGGAGATATGGAAAAATTACTGCGGCATGTAAACGAATCTTATAGCTGGAGTTGTTCGCCGCAATAATAGAATCAATTTCGTCCCGCGTATGCCTCAGCTTCCGCCTTAAGAACGGCGCTTTGTTCCGGGGAATCAATCGAACGGCCTATAGACGTCACTGTTTTGGCCAGATAATCCGCGACTACTCCTCCGCCGTCGCTGACAACGATAAATTTATTCGTATTGAGCGGAATAATGCTTGTGTTGAAACGCGAAGTGCCTTGGAACATCGGCAAGCCGGACATTGTTTTTATGGTTGTTGAAGCCGTAGTAGTGGAAACAAATTGACCCGATGGATTTCCTTCCGGCCACGATATCATCCATGTTTTATCCGCTGTGTTCCAAAAATAATTTACGGACGGGAAAGGCGCGCCTTCCGGATTGTCGGTGAGCATTCCTTTGGGCGAAGAAACTTCAAAAACATAAACGTTGCCCGCAGCTCCCACTTCCAGATATTTCACCACATTGCTTCCGGGGAATTTATTTTTATCTGTCCACGGCTTTTCTCTGATCTCCCAATTTCCTGGATACCAGAAAGAAAATCCGAAATTATGGTCTGCGTATTGTTTAAGCCCAAATGTTTTTCCGGAAGTTTGAACAGGAATATTTTTGAGCATATTGGTGTTGAGCCACGAATTGTCTGCGACATATGTCTGCCGGCCTATCACCCAATAGACCAATATGCTAATTGCTATGAAGCCGATAAATATTCCCAAAACCGCTGTCACCATCCCATTTTTATTTTTCATTGTTTTATTCTATATGTTGCCCCGCATCCTGCGGGACACAAGTTTTTCTAAACTCACTTCTCGTTAAGAAAAACTAAGTGTGGGCAGGGACTTGTCCGCCAGAGGCGGATCCGCCTTGGGCGGAAACTTTTAGCCTTTCGGCATCCCGCCACGGCGGGACGTGTTTGCCCAAAGTGCTGAGGGGGAGACTTGAACTCCCATGAGATTACTCTCGACGGCTCCTAAAGCCGTTGCGTCTGCCAATTTCGCCACCTCAGCACTTTAGGCAAATATATTTGCCATTTCGCCACCTGCCCAGACAACCCTTTATATATATGTTTTTTGGTAAGGATTTTCAAGCGGTCAGCATTTGCTGGCCGCGCTTTATTTATAAGTTTTTTCGTTCCGCCGCTCTATCGCCAGAATAAAAATTGTTTCATTTTTAAGATGATAGATTATTCTCAATGTGCCTCTCCTGGCCCTAAAAATATCATCTCTGCCTTTAAGTTTTTTTATGTCCAATGTTTTTAGATCTTTGCGCCGAAGACGTTCAAGTATATCTTTAACCAAGATTTTCTCTTTTTCACTAAGCCGTTTCAGGACTTTTTCAATTTTGTCCATAAAGCTCTAAAGCCGGGATAAAATATCCTTTAATTCCACGCCACCCTTTTTGATTTTTGTGAAATCAACGACTTCTTCCCATAGTTCTTCGCTTTCCGGCGGAGAAATCTTGAAAATCGGAAGCGAGCGGCGAACAACAATAAGCGATTCGCCGTTTTCCACGCGTAAAATATATTTTTGGACATTGCCGCGAAGTTCTTTGAGCCCTATGATTGATTCTTTTTTCATGATTATTATGAAGTTTACCTGAAGGTTAACTTCATGTCAAATTTGACAAATTTGCTATTTTATGCTTAACTTTAGGTAGCCGATTAGCCAGATTTTATATGGGCTAATCTTTGAAATTGTAAGTGAATAAGGGATTTAATCTTAACTTTTATGCCCGTAAGGGCGAAGGAGACAGACATGAGAAGATTTTCGGAATCCGAATGGCAAGCGTTCTTTAAAAGAGTTAGGCCTGGAGAAGAAGAGAGCAGGTTGGTCAAAAGCAACTGGACCGTCTTCTGGGTAGGGGCGGCGATAAGCTTCGTGATATTACTTGTAATTGCCGCCGTTAGTGGTGGCAGGTTCTAATCCAGACGAAACATCTTATGCCCATACGGGCGAAGGAGACATCATGTTGTCATTAATTTTAGGGTTACTCACTGTTTTTCTGTCGGTGTGCATCATTGATGCCATCGTTCGTGTGCCGGAGTATCACTTCGGCGTTGCAGTTCGTTTTGGTCGTCGCACAGGATACATCTACGACGAAGGGTTCGACCTGAAGATACCGCTCATCGACAAAGTGGAATTGATATCCACAGAGTTGGCAAAAATTCCGGTCCATGCATTCTTCACAACCGGAGCTGGAACCAAAGGGACTGGAGCCAATGCGGCGACTGAAGAAGGTGGCAAACTTCAGATGGAGCTTTTCTCGTCTGTCCAATACCGCCCTAGTCCGCACGTTAGAGATGAAAACGGCCGCAATGTTTTCATTTCTGTTTCCGAAGAAGTCATAGGGAGCGGAGTGGCGGATATGTTGGAAGATTTGCTGGGCGGGCTTGGCGGGATTTATCAAGCCGATGATTTTATCGGCAACCGTCAGGCGTTCGGCGACCTCGTAAATCAAATTCTAAAGTTCGAAACGCCGTTTCATCTACGGCACGACGTAGAAGTAGACGGAAACGGTAACGCTGTTCCATGCAAGGCCGGGGATAAATGCAAGCACAAAAAAGTGGAAAAAATTCCACGGCACGACCTTATCAACTTCTACAACGCGCACTGGGAAGTAATCCGGGATGAGCGCGTAGCACTGGAGGTAGAAGAACAAAACCGCCTCAATTCCAGCATTGTGGAAACGCCAAAGGAAGTAATGCAAAGGCTTATGGCGAATATGTCCCCGACGGAAAAACGCTACGGCATCAACATCGAAGTATTTGCCCTTGAAAGAATCGATTTTTCCGAAGAAGTAAAAAAGGCGTTTGAGGCACAGAGGGCGGCCAAAGAAAGACAGAAGGGCTTCGGCGTGAAGATGGAAATGGCCCGGGATGTCATGAAGCTAAACGGCGCGAGCGCTCAAGAGGCGCTTGATGCCGCAGACGTTTCTCTGATTCCTGAAGTGGCAAGAAACAAAAGGGTGATTTCCGTACAGGGCAAAGCCGGTGTCTTAGGCGGCGCTCTGGAAAGATTCGGCAGTGACAACTCAAGGAGGCAATCATGAGTCACAAGGCAGGTACGGCAAAACCTTTGCTCAGCAGGGGAATGGTCGCGCTCATATCGGCAATTGTGGTAACGGTGTTGTTGGTTGGGATCGTTGCCTACAAGGCATATTCCGATTCGTCTACTGCAACTACGCCAGGTGTTCACTGGCAGGGGACGGTCGGCGATACGGAAGAAGTCGCCGCGCGACTCCCGCTGAATTCCTGGTGGGATGTCGACTCGGACAAGTCGGTCATAGTGCGGCTTACCGACGGACGGCGCTTCGAAGCACGTCCGGACGGCTCGACATACAAAATCGAGCCGGACGGCAAGCTGACGGCGGTCGAGAAAATCGGCACGGCGCCAGGTAGTGTTATCTATCTCCTCGCGAAAAAAGGGGAGAAGATGACGAAAGTTGCGGTGCTGACGACAAAAAAATAAAAAGAAAAATCCCTAAGAAAAGAGTCAAATCAAACCCGCTTTGTTATGAGCATCGCGGGTTTTTTGTTTGACATTTGACTCCGAGTTTCGCTATT
>CAYHXB010000009.1:20534-22273 GCA_964360535.1 uncultured Candidatus Saccharibacteria bacterium | reverse complement strand
TACAACCGCGCTCTCTCGGCGACCGAAGTCAAAACCCTTTACTCAAGCACCATATATACCCGTTATTTCTATATTGATAACGTCGGACGGGACGCTAGCGGGAACATTTTATCCAGCGGCGGAACCAACGACCCTTCAACGAAAAAACTAACCGCGGTTTACGGCTGGCCGAACGGGCCGACTAATTCATTTTCTACGTATCTGACCAGATTCCAAAACAATGTTTTTGACCAAACAGATTGGTCGGGCGGTCCCGGCCAGGATGGCCCGGCAACGACTACCAACAGCAGATTTTCGACATCAACCCAGATATATTACGCGACTACAACCGGTTCCATACTTATACAATTGCAATGAAGAATTTATCGGGCATCCTTATTTTTTCGTTCATTTCTTTTTTGAATTTCGTTTTTTTCGCCGGAATCGCGGGCGCCACAACCAACATCAGTTCGTCCACCTCTGCGCACTGGGCCTGGAACGATTTGATAGGCTGGCTCGATTTTTACAACACCAACACCATAACGGTCAGTTCATTCGGCCTGACCGGTTACGCCAGTTCTACGGCAGGGGACATATCGCTTGATTGCCACACCACAAGAAGCGGCAATATTTGCGACACCAGTAATTATCAGGTGACAAACGACGGCAGCGGAAATCTTTCCGGCTGGGGCTGGAACGACACTTACGGCTGGATCAGTTTCGACTGCAACAACAATTCCGGCTGCGGGGAGTCAAATTACAGAGTTTACATAGACGCCAACGGTGATTTTCAGAATTACGCCTGGAATGACGCTTCGGGATGGCTCAGCTTCAATTGCGCGAATTATGTCGGCTGCGGCTCTTCGAACTATAGGGTAACCACAGCCTGGGTTGCGACTTCGACGACAGCCACGCTGGATTCGAGCACTTACGACACTGGTTCGGCAAGCGGCGCCCAGCTGAATTCCGTATTGTGGCACGGCAATCTGCCTACCGGAACATCGGTTCGTTTCCAGTTCGCTGTCAGTAATTCGTCAAGCGGGCCGTGGAGTTTCATGGGAACCGACGGGACGAGCAACACTTATTACAACACCGGACCGGACGCTTCGCTGAAACTTGATTACAGCTTTTTCAACAATTTCAGATATTTCCGTTACAGAATATCACTTATTTCCGACCAGTCCCAGCGCAACAGCCCAAGAGTTGATGAAGTGCTGATTAATTGGAGCCCCTAAGTATGAATTATGAATAAAGAAGAATGAATTATGGCCATTAAGAATTGCGGTTTTGTGTAGTATAATATTCAATATGTTGATTACTCCACATTATTCATTATTCATTATTCATTATTCTCGCGACCGCAGGGGCCAGGCCGTCCTGTCTTTCGTGTTTCTTATAGGCACAATAATACTTTCCATAAGCCTGACAGTGGCTTTGTTGGCTTACAGCTTTTTGAGTTCCGGTTATGGCTTTCAGGCCTCCAATAAAGCCATGACTTTGGCTTCCGCCGGAGCCGAAGACGCGTTGATGAAACTTGCCAGAAACAAAGATTTTTCCGCGACATCTCCGTATTCCGTTCCTGTAGGCAGCGATTCGGCGGTAGTTACCGTTGCCCAGAATTCGCCAGTCAGCGGACAAGCAAAAATTATCTCGAAAGCTACTGTTGTTTTCCATCAGAGAAAAATACAAGTCGTCGTTTCGGTGGACAGCGCAACTGGGCAGATAAGCCTGGTTTCCTGGCAGCTTCTTACGCTTTGATT
>CAYHXB010000009.1:18521-20434 GCA_964360535.1 uncultured Candidatus Saccharibacteria bacterium | reverse complement strand
ATGAATTTTAAGGACATAATTTCAAAAATACTTTCGATCCTGCGGGCCAAAAGCAAAATAGGCGGTTTGGAAATTTCCGACACCGAGCTAAGATTCGCGTATTTCGTGGACGGTTCTTTAAAAACACTGGCTTTGCGGATGCCGCCTGGGATTATTGATAGCGGAGAAATAAAAAATTATGACCTTCTTGTAGAGGCGCTCAAGAAGCTTAAAGAAATGATACCAGCCGATTTCGGCGGAAAAAAATTAGTGAACGTCATTGTAACGCTGGGTTCTATCCACGTTTATACCCAAGTGTTCAGCTTGCCGCTGGCCGAAAAGGACGAAAACATGAAAGAGGCGATACAACTCAATATAAGGATGATTTCTCCTTTCGACCTTTCTCAGGCCTATGCCGGGTGGCAGCTTATAAATCACGACAAGAATGAATTAAAAATAGAAGTTCTGAGCGCTTTCGCGCAAAAGGCTTTTGTAGACAGACTTAATAATGCAATCAAAGAAGCCGGATTTTTCGCATTTGCCGTAGAATCCGGAACCTTATCCATTGCCAGGCTTGTAAGGGAACGCGCCGCAGATTTTAAAATAGAAAAGCCACTTTTGGTTCTGAGTGTCGATGACAACGGGCTCAGGTTTTTGATAATACGCCTTGGACAGCTTCATTTCGAATATTTCCAGTCATGGAAAGACATACAAGGCGAAGGAAAACAGATTTTGTGGCCGGAATTCGAGGAAGCAATAAAACGGAATCTTAGCAGAGTTATCAATTTTTACGGCAGCCATTGGCAAGAACCGCTTACGGAATTGGTTATAGCGTCAAACAGCCTTGTTGAAGAAATATCCAAAGCAATAAGCGATAACTTTTCCATAAACGTCAAAGAATTAAAGCTCAAATTTGACCAGCCCCTCCAGCGGGAGTGGTATGAAGCGGCTGGTAGCGCCATGCGCGGAGAAATACCATGGTTCGAGGATAAAGACGTCAATCTATTGGGAATAACAGTTCAAGAGGAATTTCGGCAACAGGAAATATTGGGTTTTTTGAGATTCTGGCAAATTTTAACTTCTTCTTCTCTGGCGATATTACTGGTTTTCTTTGCTATCGGATATATGTTTTTGACGAATTTCGGAAATTCAATTAAGTCACAATCCTCATTTAAGCTTAGTAGCGAGCAATCGGAAGAAATAAACACACTGCAATCTGAGATAAAAAGTTTCAACAGTTCCGTAAAGTTTCTGGCGGATATTCAAAAATCACTGAAACCGAAAACACGCATAATAGACAAACTTACCCCGTTAATGAATGCGAATAATGTAGTTCTGGACAGGATTTATTTACAGGGAGGAGGATTGCCTGTAACAATGAGCGGCGAAACAGATTCGCAGGACCAAATTCTTAATTTCAAGAACGCCATGTCGGCAGATTCATTTTTTTCTTCCGTAAACCTTAATTTGTCGGATATAAAACCGCAACCCAAAGGATTTTCTTTCACATTAAGCTTTGACTTAAAGTGATATTAGGTTTTCACCGAATATCTCCAGTGAGGCTTTTTTGAAAGCTGAAGCAAGAGTTTTTTTACTTGCCTCGGTAATTTTTTTCAAAACGAATTCTCCCGCCTTCGCCCTACGGGCTTCGGCGTACAAGCCCGCCTGTATTTTTTCGGTTTTTCTTACTCCTATACGGAGTCTCCAGAAATCTTTGACACCGATGCTTTCAATGACGGATTTCACTCCATTGTGTCCAGCTGAGCCGCGCCCGAAAGAAATTTTATATTTCCCGATTTCGAGATCGCTGTCGTCGTGAATGACAAGCAACGAATTCGCCATGGCTCCAAACGACTTCATGGCCAATTTGGCCGCCTTACCGTTCTCGTTCATGAAATTAAGCGGTTTAATTAAAACCACTCCGCCCACTTGCC
>CAYHXB010000009.1:15808-18421 GCA_964360535.1 uncultured Candidatus Saccharibacteria bacterium | reverse complement strand
CTTGCCGACTCTCAAAAAGGCCTGAAGGAATTTTTTTGCGGAAACCCGAATTAAAGCCGGAACTTCCCGTGCCTAATATTTCCGACAGATAATCAACCATAAGCTTGCCGGCATTATGATAGGTGTTTTTGTATGACGGGCCCGGATTGCCGAGGCCAATCACGATTTTAATATCTGAAATTTTATTTCCCATTATTTTTAAAGGGAGCAATTAAGCTTGACCCCCACACCTAACGAGCAATTATTAATAAAATGAAAATCAAACGCTGCTCGTTAGGTGTGGGGGTTGAATTGTTCTATTTATTACTATATAATAGGCTTTGATATGAGGCAATTTTTCTCTTCAATACTGGAAATCGTTGAAATTACCGCAGTTGCGCTTGCAGCGGTTTTTTTGATAAGGAGCTACATTGTCCAACCGTTCCTGGTAAGCGGTTCCAGTATGGTCCCTAACTTTTCCGATGGCGATTACCTTCTGGTGGATGAAGTAACCTACCGTTTCCGCGAGCCAGAGAGAGGAGAAGTTGTTGTTTTCCGCTATCCCAAAAACGAATCGGTTTATTTCATAAAAAGGATTATCGGCCTTCCAGGGGAAAAGATTGAAGTAAAAGACAGCAAAGTTAAGGTTTTCAACGATACCAATAAAGATGGCTTGGTTTTGGATGAAAGATATTTGCCGGATAATTTGGATACGCTGGGAAACGTGGAATTTCAGGTTCCCGCAGACAGCTATTTTGTTTTAGGGGACAACAGGGCTTACAGTTTTGATTCCAGAAACTGGGGAACTTTACCCAAGGGCGATATAATCGGTTTGGCACAGTTTCGTCTTTGGCCGCCGGCATCCATGAAAGTTTTCGCCGCGCCCTCCTATTGATTTATATGGCTTCAAAACCTGTCAAAAAAATTACAGTGAATAAAAAAGAAATTCCAAAAGAAGACCTGCACGCCCCCAGGGGGATGCACGACATTCTTCCTCACGAATGGCTTTGGCGCGACAAAATATTTGCGGCAGTGGACGAACTCGCCGATTTCTACAATTTTAATAGGATTGAAACTCCTGTTCTGGAACGCGCGGAACTTTTCGAACGCGGCGTCGGTGTTGACACGGATATCGTAAACAAGGAAATGTATTTGGTGAAGAGCAAGGGCGAGGATATGCTGGTTATGCGTCCCGAAGGCACGGCTCCCATCGCCAGGGCTTATCTGGAACACCACATGGGCCGCTCCACTTCGCTCCAGAAACTTTTTTACAAAGGACCTATGTTCAGGCACGAACGGCCTCAGGCAGGGCGTTTGCGCCAGTTTGAACAGGCTGGTTTCGAGATAATCGGCGGCGGCAACGATCCGATGTACGACGCTGAAATAATTCTTATTTTCCAACGCCTACTCGAGAGGCTAAAGATAAAAAACATCGTTCTAAAAATAAATTCAATCGGCTGCCGGGTCTGCCGTCCGCTTTATAAAAAACAGCTCCAGTCGTACTACAAAGACAAGGAAAAGAAACTTTGCATCGATTGCCAGCGCCGCCTGAAAACCAATCCTCTCCGGCTTTTTGACTGTAAAAACGAAACATGCGTTTCCTTCAAGGCGTTGGCGCCAAATCTTTTGGATAAGCTTTGCGCCGCCTGCACATCTAACCTTAAAGGAGTTTTTGAATATCTCGACGAACTCAAAATCTCGTACGCAGTCGACAATACTTTGGTGCGCGGGCTCGATTACTACAGCCGGACGGTTTTCGAATTTTTTGTTGAAGGACCCGGCGCCGAAGTGGGCGCTTTACCCGGCGGCGGACGCTATGATTATCTCATGGAAATGCTCGGCGGACGCATGACTCCCGCAATCGGCGGTGCGGTAGGAATAGAGCGCCTGATAGCCGTAATGAAGGCGCAGGAAATGGAAGCGCCACGCCGTGTGCCCAAGAAAGTTTTCGTCATCCATGTCGGCGAATTGGCCAAGAAAAAATCACTTAACCTTCTTGAAAGATTGCGTTCGTCGGGAATTTCGGTCGGCGAGGCTCTTGGGCGTGATTCTCTCAAGGCGCAGCTCAGACTGGCAGACAAGGAGGGTGTCAGGTTGGCTTTGATATTCGGGCAGAAGGAAATTTTCGAAAACAGCATAATTATCAGAGACCTTGAAACGCACTTGCAGGAAAGCGTTATGATGGATACAATCGTTGAGGAAGTGAAAAAGCGTTTGACAAGGAAAAAGCAATGACGGACTGCCTTTTTTGCAGGATAGGAAACAAAGAAATAGAAACCGAGGTTATCTGGGAAAACGGCGCCAATATGGCTTTTCTCGACATTTATCCAAGGGCGCCGGGACATGTCGTGGTCATTCCAAAGGCTCATCGCGAGACCATTCTTGATGTCCCGGACAAAGAGCTCGAATCACTCTTTTCCGTTGTTAAAAAGGCGACATCCATACTTTCTAAAGCATTCCAGCCGGACGGTTTTACCATAGGCATAAATCACGGCAGGGCCAGCGGGCAGGCAGTTGACCATCTTCACATCCACGTGATTCCGAGATATTTCAACGACAAGGGAAGTTCAATACATTCAGTGGTCGATAACAAGTCCGGCGAAACCATACAGGAGATAGCCGAGAAAATAAGAA
>CAYHXB010000009.1:0-15708 GCA_964360535.1 uncultured Candidatus Saccharibacteria bacterium | reverse complement strand
AAATAAAATGTCATCAGTAGAAGTAAAAAAGAGGGGAGGTGAATCGGCAAGCACGCTTCTTTACCGTTTCTCAAAAAAAATCAGGCAAAGCGGAGTTGTAAAGGAATTCAGAAAAAGGAAATTCCACGAAAGGACCCACGGCAAACTTCAGCGCAGGGTTTCGGCCTTACACCGCGTGAAGAAAAAAGCGGAAGTCGTGAGAATGAGAAAACTCGGCCTTCTCTAATTATTTTTTGAAACATGGAAAGCGGCCTTAGGGAAAAATTAAACGCCGAGCTGAAAGAATCTCTACTTAAAAGAAACGCCGAAAAAACCGGCGTCCTTCGGTTTTTGCTTTCCTTGCTTCAGAACAGGGAAATAGAAAAGAGAGGAACGGGCCAGGCGCCAGTGCTCACCGAAGAAGAGATAATTGAAATATTCCAGCGCGAGGTCAAAAAAAGAAAAGAAGCCATTTCTCTTTTTGAAAAAGGAGGCAGACCGGAACTCGCCGAAAAAGAAACCAAAGAATTAGTTTTCATAAACGCATATTTGCCTCCGGAGATGAGCCGCGAAGAAATTGTCATTCTGGTAAACGGATTTAAGGACAAGGGACTTAACGATTTTAATTCGCTCATGAAAGAGGTTACCAAAACCACCAGGGGGCGGGCTGACGGTAAAATGGTAAGTGAAATTGTCAGGGAAATCCTGAAATAAAAACGCGTTCAAATGATTTCCGGGGCAAAAGAAAAGATTCTCCATAAAAAATTGGAGAATTTGTTTTTTAAAATAATCAAAACAATGCCGGTTTTGAGGAAAAAGGCGGGCAAAAAGGCCAAGCCGGATATTTTCCTTCTGGGCGGCGCAGAAATGAGGCGCCTCAAGAAGAAGTTCTTGCCGCGCGAAAAAGGGCCAGCCAACGTACTTTCCTTCGGGGAGCCGTCTGGATGGCCGAATCCCGCCGGCAGACCGGAAAAACTCGGCGAAATTTACCTTAATTTAGACCTTACGGGCGGCGAGATGAATAAGCTGGCTCCGCTCCTTTTGCACGGAGTTCTTCACCTTTTGGGCTATGACCACAAGAAAAAAAATGATAGGATAAAAATGGAAAATCTGGAAAAAAAGACATTGGAAATTCTAAGCACGAAATTCTAAATCCGAAACAAATAACAAATTACAATGTTTCAAACTGTTTGTTATTTGGAAGTTTAAATATTGTTTCAGATTTCGATATTGTGATTTAGGATTTTGTATATATTGCTAATATTATGTCATCAAATTTTATCATCGGCCTGGATATAGGAACTTCGCTTGTAAAAGCGACCGTTGCTGAAATTAAAGACGGCAAGCCGGTTTTACGCGCCGTTTTCAAGGAACCATCGGTCGGTTTGCGGAAAGGCGTGGTCATCGAAATGGGGGAAGTGTCGCCCGCGGTTGGCAGGCTTTTTAGCGAAGTAAAAAAGAATTACAAGGGCGGGTTGAAATCCATTTATGTGAATATCGGCACGCCGCAGATAAAAGTCCAGGGTTCGCGCGGAATAGTTCCGATTTCAAGGGCAGACAGCGAGATTTACTCCGAGGACGTGGAAAAGGTGGTCAATTCAAGCCAGGCGGTCAATATGACAACCAACCGCCTCATCATACATAACGTTACGCGCGAATATATAGTCGACGGTGTTGGCGATATCACTGAACCAATAGGCCTGAGTGGAAGCCGTCTTGAAGTTAGCTCTCTCATCATCGACGCTTTCGCTCCGCACGTGAAAAACGTAATCAGAGCGGTCGAGATAGCCGGAGGCAAAATAAGCGGAGTCGTTTTCAATCCGCTGATAGCCAGCCGCGCCGCGCTCAGCAAAACGCAGAAAAATCTCGGAGTAATTCTGATAGACATAGGTTTCGGCACGACGGGCTACGCCGTTTTTGAAGACAATAAACTGGTAAGCACCGGACTGATACCGTTGGGGGCAGGGAATATTACCAATGACATTGCCGTAGGTTTGAAAATACAAGCGGTCGCCGCGGAAAATCTGAAGCTCCATTACGGATACGCATTGGCCAAGGAAGTCAGCTCCAAGGAGTCCATAGAACTCAAAAAATTCTCCCCTCAGGAACGCGGAGACATATCGCGCCGTTTCGTGTCAGAAATAATAGAATCGCGTCTTGCCGAAATTTTGGAATTCATAGATAATGAACTTAGAAGCATGGGCAAGGCTGGAAAGTTGGCCGGCGGGGCGGTTTTGGTAGGAGGTGGAGCCAAAATGCCGGGACTGACCGCGCTCGTGAAACAGGAACTTAAGCTTACAACCCAAATAGGAATGACCATGCGCGAAGAATGGGGAAACGAAGGGAACGATTTCGCGGACGTTTTTGAAGATCCGGAATTCGTCAACAGTTTGGGTTTGATACTCTGGGCTTCGGACGGGGAACGCCATAGCCATCCGTCTCCTATTTCGAATTTCAGATTCAAGAATATTTTGAAATATTTCATTCCTTAAATATGAAAAAACAAAAACCAAGACAACAAAAAAGAGAGAAAACCACCGGCAATCCCGACATTAACATTAAGGTTGTCGGAGTGGGCGGCGGTGGAGGAAACGCCGTTTCGCGAATGAGCCGCGATTTTATGAAAGGAGTCGAGTTCATAGCAATCAATACAGACCACCAGGACTTGGACCACTGCTTGGTCCGTCGGAAAATTTACATAGGAAAGAATCTGACACGCGGACTCGGAACAGGAATGAATCCTGAACTCGGAAGGCAAGCCGCAGAAGAAAACCGTTCCGAAATAGCGGAATCTCTAAACGGAGCAGATTTAATTTTCATAGCCGCCGGTCTCGGCGGTGGGACTGGCACAGGCGCCGCTCCGGTCATTGCTGAAATTGCAAAGCAGTCCGGAGCCCTGACTATAGCGTTTGTAACCAAGCCATTCGCCTTTGAAGGAAGCCAGCGCGACAAAATAGCCCAGGAAGGAATGGTCAAGCTGCGCGATAAAGTGGACGCGCTTATGATTGTTCCCAATGACAGGATATTCAGCGTCATTTCTAAGGATACTCCACTTATCAAGGCGTTCGCGGCCATAGACGATATTTTAAAAAATGCGTTGGGCGGAATCGTGGAGGTAATAGTCGCTCCTGGAATAATCAATCTCGATTTTGCCGATGTCAGGTCAATAATGGACAGCGCCGGAACTGCTGTTGTCGGCTTGGGAATAGCGAGCGGCCCGGAAAGAGCCTCTGAAGCCGTCAGGCAAGCCATAAATTCTCCTCTTCTTGAAATAAGCGCCGAAGGAGCTAAAGGAGTCCTTCTCGGTATTTCAGGAGGTAGCGATATGAAAATGAACGAAATAAACGAAGCCGCAAAAATGGTGGCGCAGGCCGTTGATCCGGGAGCCAAGATAATTTTCGGGGCTTACCGTGACAGGAAACTCCGTCCGACACAGATAAAAGTGACTCTTATCGCTACCGGAATAAACGGAATGCAACCGGCAAACTCTCTTTTTGGTTCCTATGGAAAGCGCTCTCAATCCGAAGACAGGAAATTCGGGGAAGATAATAATGAAGAACAAACGACAATTTCGCCATTCAAGGAAACAACAATCAATCTATCAAAAGAGCACAAAGAAAAAGGCGTTTCGCAAGCTGAAGCGAAACACGAAATACCGGAATCCAAAAAGAAAAGCATAAAACCGGACAAAGACAGCGAAATTTGGGAAATCCCGACTTTTCTACGCAGGAAAAAGAGATAGAAATTCTAAGCACTCATTTTATAATTTAATTTTAAAGCCAGGAATGAAATCTCTTTCCGTCCAGCAAAAAGTTTTCCTGGGATTATTTCTCGGCCTCGTTTTTTTGTATTCGTTCAATCAGCTAAAGGAATCGGACGCTTTCTATCACCTAAAAACAGGGCAGCTTGTCTGGGAAACAAAAAGCGTTCCACACCAGGACGTTTTTTCGTATACTGCGCCTGGACGCACTTGGATTACGCACGAATGGCTCGGCGAACTTATTTTTTACGGCGCCTATAAAACAGGAGGTTTCTGGGGCCTGATTGCGTTTATCGCTTTTATGGCTACGCTGACCTATTTTTTTATTTTTCTTCTGGCGCTAAAAAAGAAAGCCGAACCCAATTTAACGCTTCTTTTGCTATTCGTTCTCGGCTATCTGACGTTCGAGCTCTGGATTCCGCGGCCGCAGATTTTTTCGTTTTTCTGCCTTGCGCTACTCGTCTATCTTCTTGAATCGTACCGGTTAGAAGGAAAAAAGATTTATCTGTGGCTTTCGGCGTCGACAATCTGGTTTTGGGCCAATGTAAACGCCAGTTTTATCCTCGGAATAGTAGTTATCTTTTTCTATTTCATTTCGGAGACGCTGAAGATATTTTTTCCGGCCGCGCTTGGGAAGCCGACAGAAATAAGAAAAACCATTCCCATTGGAATCGCGGCCGCGGCCGGACTTTTTCTCTCCTTTATCAACCCCAACGGCTACAAAATATTCCTTTACAGTTCTTACATAAAACCGGTGGTCAAAACGCTCCAGATTATGGAATGGAAGCCGATTTACATTTTTTGGTACGAAATACAGGCAAAAATTTTTCTTGCCGGAATGCTCGCTGTCGCGGCATTCGTTATTTATTGGTTGTGGTTCAGGGAAGAAAATCGTGATTCCACATGGCTAGGCGCGGTTCTGGGTGTTTTCCTCCTGCCATTCATTTCCATAAGACACGTCGGATTCCTGCCGCTCATCGCCGCGGCTCCGTTCGCGGTCGCTCTTTCCGGAACTTTCCGTAAATTTCTGGATTCTTTTTCCGAAAGATTTTTCAGGATAATCATCCCGTCCATTTTTATAATATTCGCCGTTCTGCGTTATCCGGATTTTCCGAGAACGCCGTTCAACGAAAAAACCCTGCCGGTTCACCTGGCCGACTTTATAGTCGAAAAAGGAATCAAAGGGCCGCTTTTTAACCTTTATAACGAAGGCGGCTATCTTATCTGGCGTTTTTGGCCGAGCGAAAGGGTTTTTATAGACGGCCGTTCTGAGGTTTACGAAGGCGCGCCCATAGCCGACCTTTTTCGCATAGTCGGACGGTTGAAGGACTGGCAGAAGCTCGTTGACGAAAAATACGGAATAAATTATTTCATTCTGCCTTATTATCCGGAATCGCTATCAAAGGATACGGGCGCGCTCGCCGAAGAACTTTACAAGGATAATTTTCATCTTGTTTACTGGGATGACAACGCCGTATTGCTCGTCAGGGGAACGAAAGAAAATTCAGAACTGATAAAAGATTATGAATTGAAGCACGTCAGTCCGTTCCGGATTCCGGAAAGCATACCGGCTGACGAAAGCAAAGCGGCCGCCCGAGAGCTTCAAAAGCTTATTTCTGATTCTCCAGATTCATCGGCCATAAAGGAATACACAAGTCGTTTTTTGAGCGTCCCTTCAAGTTTACGTTAGACGTGCCATCAGCCGAATTTGCGCTACGACAGTTATATTTTTCTCGGTCGGTAGTCAGGCGATTTTTCCAGATATTCTTCTAGTTTCGTCTGCGAAAGCAGTCCTTCCTGCGCGCCGATATATTGCACGACGGACATTGAATTGACAGTGCCATAACAGAGCGCTTCTTCCGGCATTTTGCCTAGAGCGAGCGCAGAAACAAAAGCCGATGAGAATGCGTCGCCTGCGCCCGTGCGTTCGTACGGCGGTTGTTCGTCCGGAAATTTTTCTATGAACCAGAAATCTTTGTTGTTCAGCATATAGGCGCCGTTTGGGCCGTCCGTAAGCACGACGATTTCAGGGCCGAGCTTACGTATGTTCTCGGCCAATGTTTTCATATCCTCCTCTTTCGAATTCAAAATCTTTTGCGATTCTTCTTTATTGCACAGGAAAACTTTAGCTCGTTTGTAGAGCGCTGATAATCTTTCATGCCCGAATTTTATCTGATAAGTGCCCGGCTGAAACGCTAGATTTATCATAGGATGGTTTTCCAGGTATGCCGCGAGGGCATCATGGAAATCCAAGGAATTTTCCGCTGCCGAGGAAAGATAAACCCACTTTGGTTCGCCGATATCCTGCATTTCATAGGCGAATTTTTCATGCTTAATCAAAATAGTGCGGTCGTCTCCGTACCAAAGAACATAATGATAATTGGTGTTTACGCCATCGTTCATTTTCACGAAATCCGTGGCCACACCTTCTTTTCCAAGCGCTTCAAGACACTCTTTGCCATTTTGATCGTTTCCTATATTTGTAACGAAAGCGGCGGAGAGTCCCAAGCGGGAAGCGGAAACGGCCGCATTCGCCGCATTGCCAACAGCCCTTACAACTTTCACAAATTCGTAAGGAACCTTATCTTTGAAAGACAGGCAAATCTGGCATTTCTCTTTATTTATGTCGCAATGCACCTCGGCGTCTTTGAGTCTAATGAAAGCGTCTGTAGTAATATCGCCGATAGCGACAAAATCAAAGCTCTTACCCATAACGTTATTTTAACACAGTGAGTAATAATGGAAAATGGGGCGCATATAAGCCTAAAAAAGCCGTGGCAAAAAATGATCGGCGTTGTGATACAATAATATTTATGATGACATTGCGTGAGTATATAAAAGAAGCCAAAGAGAAGCGCATTGCGATAGGGCATTTCAATATTTCCGACCTTGCTGCACTGGAGGCGATTTTTGAAACAGCGCGTGAACTCGGCGTCCCGGTGATAATCGGCACATCGGAAGGGGAGAGAGAATTTATCGGCGTCCGCCAGGCGGCCGCTTTGGTAAAAAGTTTCCGCGACGAATACGATTTCCCGATTTTTCTGAACGCCGACCATACGCACTCGCTTGAAAAAATAAAGGAAGCCGTGGAAGCAGGCTATGACGCGGTTCTTTTTGACCCCACACCTAACTTCGTTAGGGGAGGGGCAGGCGGCGGAAAAATGCCATTAGAAGAAAATATAAAGCAAACAAAAGAGGTAGTTGACTGGGTGAGGTCTGCTAATCCCAATGTTCTTATTGAAGGGGAAATCGGCTATATCGGTTCTTCGTCGCAGATTTTGAAGGAAGTTCCCGCAGGCGCGGCATTAAAACCCGAAGAGCTGACATCGCCAGAACAGGCAAAAAAGTTTATTGAAAAAACTGGAGTTGATTTGCTGGCGCCGGCAGTCGGAAATATACATGGCATCATTGTCCAGCCGGGATTTGTTGAAAAGCTTGATATAGAAAGAATTAGGGCAATCAAGGAGGTTGCTGGCGTTCCTTTGGTTTTGCACGGCGGTTCGGGATTAAGTGAAGAGGATTTCAGGGCGGCCATCAAAGCCGGCATCAACATAATTCATATCAACACGGAAATACGGCAGGCATGGCGGCACGGAATGGAGGAAGGATTGAGCAAAAATCCCGACGAAATCGCTCCTTACAAAATATCCGCTTCGTCCGTCGAAGAAATGAAAAAAATAATAAGAAGAAAACTGGAAATTTTTAACGGGAGTTAAAATTTAATAGATTTGACAATCTTTTTTATAGATTTACTATATGAGCAACTTACCCCAAGAATATATGATTTATTTAGGACTTATTATTGGAACTGTGATTGGTTTTTTGGTAGCTTGGTTTATAAAAAACAAAGAGCTTGAGTTAGAAAAAAAAGCAGCAAGTGATTATCAAGAAAAAGTTGATGAATTAGTAGAGGACAAATTTAAATCAGTTGCAACAGACATCCTCCGCTTAAATTCAAAAGATTTTTTGCAATTGGCACAGATAGATTTCGTAAATAAAGAAAAAGGATTTGAAAAACTTGTCGAAATAGTAAACAAATCCGTAGAATCTGTAGAGAAAAAGGTAGGTCAAATTGAAAAAGAGCGGAACGAACAAGTGGGTGCTTTGAGTGAGAGCGTTAAGCAAGTTTTAGAAACCGGCTCAAAAATTTACGATGTTACTACGACATTAAAAACAGCTTTGTCATCAAGTGGTACTATTGTAGGTAGATGGGGAGAAACGGTTTTAAAAAATTTATTAGAAGAATCTGATTTAACAGAAGGTATTGATTTTTTTGTGCAGGAAGTAATACGCGGCGATGAATCCGCCAATTTGAAACCGGACATTATTATAAATCTACCAGGTGGTTTGCGCTTAGCTGTAGATTCCAAGGCAAACTTAGAAGAATTTGTAATGGCAGTAGAAGAAAAACAAACAGAAAGAAAACCTGAACATATAGAAAAATTTGTTCGCAATTTAAGATCTCAGATTAAAAATTTATCTAGCAAGGAATATCAAAATCACTTAGATAAGAAAATACCTTATGTGGTTATGTTTATCCCCAGCGAGGCAGCAGTAAGGGCGGCTTTTGAATATGATGCTAATTTATATCGGGAAGCTCAAGAGAAAAAAGTAATGTTAGCAAGCCCGGCAACGATAATACCGCTTATACTTTTAATAGCTCATGCTTGGAAACAGAATAAATCAGTTGTGAACGCAACGAAGTTAAGTGAAGAAGTTATTGATCTGGGCAATAGGCTGAATGTTTTATTTACTCACATTGGCGGGATAGGTATCAATATCTCCCAAGCTAAAAATAAATTTAACGCTGCCATTGGTTCATGGGAAAATAAAATTTTACCCAAAATAGAACAAATTAATACACTTGGCGGGAGTATTACAATTGACGAAGGGGCTAAGAATTTGAAGGTTATAGAGGGGGAGCCGAGAGAATCTAAAAAATTGCTTAAACTTAAAGGAAAATAGTTTTTATTTCTCAAGTTTATTAAGTAAATCCTGTGGAAAACATGCTCGCTTTCTATTGTTACATATATTATAATCCAATGGACTTAATACGACAAAGAAGTTTTTCATAGTGAATTCCGATAGCTTGAATCAAATATCTCCAAATGAAAACCCATTATTATTGTGGCAATTGCGATTCTTTTTTCTGGGACGAGAACAAAGCTCCAGATATAAACAGGGTCCATTACAAATGCGGCGCGCGTGCCAAGCTTTTGAAGCATATCGTTGAAGGCGAACCAGAAGAGGATTAACATTAATCCCACAAACCCGTAGATTTATGAAAAAACTAAGATTTTTTAAAAAACTCGGGCCAGGACTTATAACGGGAGCTTCCGACGACGACCCGTCTGGAATACTTACGTATCTCCAGGGAGGAGCCATGCTCGGCTTCGGCGCTTTGTGGACTGCGCTTTTCACGTTTCCGCTCATGTGTTTCATACAGGAGATGGCTGGGCGCATAGGATTGGCCACCGACAAGGGCATTATTGAAATCATAAAAGAAAATTATTCAAAGCTGGTTCTTTTTGTAATAGTTTTCATTTCCACGGTTGTCATAGTCATCAATATAGGAGCGGACCTGCTGGCTATCGGAGTTTCCGTGAGCGGCATAATTCCGGTCGCCAGCTATATCGTCATTCCCATTGTCGCGGCGATTGTCCTTTTTTGCACGATTTATTTTCCTTACAGAAAATTCGCCGGAGTTCTTAAGTGGCTGACATTAAGTTTGCTTTTTTACGTTTTGGCTGTTTTGTATATAAAAATAAACTGGCTCGCGGCGCTTGGAAGCACGCTGATTCCCCACATGCAATGGACCAAGGATTCCATTTTGCTTATAGGCGCTATTTTCGGGACGACAGTTTCTCCCTATCTTTTTTTCTGGCAGACGAACGAGGAGATAGAAGAGAAACTTGATTTGGAAAAAAGGAGTTCGTTGTCCAACGCAGAAGCCACTCTGGAGGAAATTTCATTCATGAAAAAAGATATTTTCACCGGCATGCTTTTTTCCAATATAGTCGCTTGGTTCATAATGGCCGGAGCGGCCCAGATGGCTATGTCTTCCGGGATAACAAGCATAAGTAATTTTTCGGAAGCGGCAATGGTCTTGCGTCCGCTTCTCGGCGATTCGGCCTATCTGGCATTCGTTTTGGGAATACTCGGCAGCGGGCTTTTAGCCATACCGGTGCTTGCCGGCAACATCGGTTATATGTTTTCCGAGTCCTTCGGCTGGGAAAAGGGGATAAGCAAAAAATTCAGCAAGGCAAAAGGTTTTTACATGGCCATAATAACAGCCACGCTCGCGGGACTGGCAATCGATTTTATCGGTCTCGACCCGATTAAACTTCTCATTTACACGGCTTTATTTTACACACTCATAACGCCGCCGATAGTTTACATAATTTTAAAAATAGCCAACGACAAAAAAATAATGGGAAAGTGGGTTAATTCATGGCTTTCAAACGTTTTCGGAATAATTACGTTTATTGCTTCAACCGCGCTTTTGATTGCATACTTTGCGACGCTGTAAACCGCGAGCTGTCATATTTTGGCGGCATAATGAATAAAGTTATATAATTGTTTTCACGGGCATGATTGTCCTGCGCAATACCAAATAATAAAAATGCATAAATTACCAGACCTTTCTTACGGCTACGGAGATTTGGAGCCGTACATAGATGAACGGACGATGGAAATCCATCATTCCAAACATCACAAAACTTATATAGATAAGTTGAACGCCGCAATTGAAAAACATCCGGAGCTCGGCGACAAAACCGTAGAGGAACTTCTTTTATCAATTAACACCATTCCCGAAGATATCCAAGCAACGGTCAGAAACAACGGCGGGGGACATCTCAATCATTCTTTTTTCTGGACGGTAATGAAACCTGTCCGGTCAGGAAAAAATGGAGGAGGCCTGACCGGCCAGGGACAACCAAGCGGAACATTGGCCGAATCAATAAACGCATCTTTCGGCACAATCGATGCTTTCAAGGAAAAATTTTCAAACGAAGCCGCGGGATTTTTCGGAAGTGGCTGGGTATGGCTCGCTTTAGATAAAGACAAGAAAGCCGTCATCACGGGCACCAAAGACCACGTTAATCCCATAATGAACGGGCAGTCACCGGTTCTGACTTTGGACATCTGGGAGCATGCCTACTACCTGAAATACCAGAACCGCCGCTCCGAATACATTGAAAACTGGTGGCATGTTGTTGACTGGGACGCCGTCCAGAAATATTTCGACGCAGCCAGATAAAATCCGACAAATGGACAATATTAACGAAGACGCCATGGAATTGCACCGCAAGAACCGCGGAAAGATTGAGGTAAAAAGCAAAGTTCCCATAGAAAATAGAAACGACCTCTCCCTCGCCTACACGCCTGGAGTTGGATATGTCAGCTCCGAGATAGGAAAGAACAAAGAACTGGCCCGCGAACTGACTCTTAAGGGAAATTCCGTTGCCATCGTTTCGGATGGTTCGGCTATTTTAGGTTTGGGAAATCTCGGCCCGGAAGCGGCCATTCCCGTAATGGAAGGCAAAGCAGCGCTTTTTAAAAGATTCGCCAATATAGACGGATTCCCGATTTGTCTTGATACGCAGGATACCGAAGAAATAATAAAAGCGGTGAAATATATCGCGCCGGTTTTCGGAGGAATCAATCTGGAAGATATTTCCGCGCCGCGCTGTTTTGAGATAGAGAGGCGCCTGCGAAAAGAACTTTCTATACCGGTTATGCACGACGACCAGCATGGAACGGCAGTAGTGGTTCTTGCCGGGCTTATAAACGCCATTAAGCTTGCCGGACTGGACAAGGAAGAAACCAAGGTAGTTATAAGCGGCGCCGGAGCCGCCGGTGTGGCTGTCACTAAAATGCTTTTGAATTACGGCTTTAAAGATATTGTCGTTTGCGACAGCCAAGGAGCGCTCAATGAAAGACGGACTGATTTAATAAATGAAAAAAAAGAATTGAGCATGTCCACAAACCGGCGCGGCGTATCCGGAACTTTGGCTGAAGTTATTACTGGAACAGATATATTCATAGGCGTCAGCAGAGCGGGAGTTTTAAAAGAAGAAATGGTCCGTTTAATGAATAAGAAATCAATTATTTTCGCCATGGCTAATCCCGTTCCGGAAATAATGCCTGATGTTGCCAAAAGAGCCGGCGCATTTATCGTGGCCACCGGACGCTCCGATTTTCCAAATCAGGTCAATAACGTTCTCGCATTCCCGGGAATTTTCCGCGGAGCGCTGGATAATAAAATAACCCAATTCAACGACAAAATGTTTTTGAAAGCGGCTCAAAATATCGCTTCTCTGGTAAAAGAGCCAAATACCGAAAATATCCTGCCGAGTGTTTTTGATAAAGGAGTGACGGAAGCCGTCGCCCGCGCGATAAAGGAATAGACCGATAGACAGTTATGATTTCAATTTCAAAAAACGGAACTCTTTCGAAACTACTGGAAGAGCTCAAAGCCGGAGAATCAGGTCTGACGGAACAGGAAGCCGCCGCGCGCCTGAAAGAATTCGGCGCCAACGAACTTCCTGAGCCGAAGGTCAGGGGCAAATTTTCCATTTTCATCTCGCAGTTTTCGAGTCCGCTTATTTTCATTCTCGTAATCGCGGCGGCGATAGTGGTTTTAATGGGCGAGACGGCTGACGGCGTAATTATTTTTCTTGTTTTGTTTTTTAACGCCGTTGTCGGAACAATTCAGGAAGGAAAAGCGCAAAATACCCTGCGCGCTCTTCGTAAATTCACCGAGGGTTCGGCAGCGGTTTTCAGGGACGGCAGAGAAATGATAATTCCAGATAAGGAAGCAGTTCCCGGCGACCTTATAGTTTTAAGAGAGGGCGAAAAGGTTCCTGCTGACGCCCGGCTTGTTTACGTTTCTTCCCTGCGAACTGACGAATCCACCATGACCGGGGAGTCGACGCCAGTAGCTAAAATTTCAGAGGATATGGCTGGAGAATTTTTGCCTGTGCAGGAACGGCGCAATATGGTTTTCAAGGGCACCAACGTGGCTGGCGGAAACGGAAGAGCGATAGTCGTAGGTACCGGGCTGAACACGGAAATAGGCAAAATTTCCAGAGAAATAGTTTCGATAGAAGCCGACCTGCCTCTCAAAAAGAATATTTCCTATTTATCCAAAGCGATTTTAGCGTCCGTATCGGCCATAGGCGCCCTCATTTTCGTTTTGGGACTGATAAGAGGCAATGACATGCGCCAGATATTCGCCACAGTAGTCTCGCTTTCTGTTTCAATAATTCCGGAAGGATTGCCGATAGTAATGACATTGGTTTTGGCATCTGGAGTTTGGAGAATGTCAAAGCAGAATGTGCTGGTTAAAAGATTGCAGGCCGTTGAAGGACTGGGACAGGCGAAAATAATAGCCGTTGACAAGACCGGAACGCTGACCAAAAACGAAATGACGGTTGAAAAAGTTTATGTCAACGGCCGTACCTACGATATTTCCGGTTCCGGCTACGAAGCGCGAGGTTCGGTTATTCTTGATGGTCAAACCATCGATCCCCTAAATCATCCAGATTTGCTTCTGGCCGGTAGAATGGCGTTTTTCTGCGCCAATGCCGAAGCGGTTTACATGGAAAAGGAAAAAATCTGGAGAGTTTCAGGCGACCCGACCGAAGCCGCTTTGGGCGTTTTTGCGAGAAAAATAGGATTCAGGGAACTGGAGAAAGAGACGGAAAAAATTTTCGAATTGCCGTTCGATTACAACACCAAATATCATCTTGTAGTCCATAAATTCAACAACAAGGATTTTCTCACTGTAGTGGGCGCGCCGGAAAACGTTATGCGTCTTTCCGAACACGTCTGGCTTAAAGGAAAATCGGAAAAAATGGAGCAGGAAGAAAGGGAAAATCTGGAATCCGTATTCCTTAAAATGTCGCAGGACGGATACAGGGTTCTAGCTTTCGCCTTCAACAATAATTCGGGGCCGGTTTCCGAAAAGGAAATGCCGCCGCTCACGTTCGGAGGATTTTTCGGGATGCGCGACCCGCTCAGGGAAAACGTGAAAGAAGCTGTAAGAACGGCTGAACAAGCCGGCATAAGGGTGGTTATGATAACGGGCGACCATAAAATAACCGCTCTTGCCATAGCCAAAGAAGCCGGGATTTTGAAACTGGGAAATGACGCTATAACGGGTGAAGAATTGGACAAACTACCCGAATCCGAACTGGTCGGGCGATTCGCTTCATGCGCCGTATTCGCGAGAGTTACTCCCGACCAGAAACTGAAGATAATAGAGATTTTCAAAAAGCGCGGCGAAGTGGTGGCGATGACGGGCGACGGCGTAAACGACGCGCCGTCGCTGGCCGCCGCCGATTTGGGCGTTGCTATGGGTAAAATAGGCACTGAAGTCGCCAAGGAGGCCGCCGACCTGGTGTTGCTGGACGACAATTTCATAAACATAACTTCAGCCGTGGAGGAAGGCAGAAGCATCTATAAAACAATCAGAAAGGTAATTCTTTATCTGTTTTCGACCAGTGTAGGCGAAGTGCTTACCATCGTGGGTTCGATGATTTTGGGAATGAAGCTCCCGCTTCTGCCGGCGCAGATTATTTGGCTGAATTTCATCACCGACGGTTTTCTCGATGTTTCTCTCGCCATGGAACCGAAAGAAGAAGGCTTGCTACGAAAAAATTTCACGAAGCCGTCCAAGTACATTCTCGACCGGCTTTCCGTGAAAAGAATGTTTTTTATGGGAACGATAATCGCCGCCGGAACTTTGTGGGCTTTTTCGAAATACGCGGATACCGAACCGGAAAAAGCTTTTACCATAGCCCTGACGACTCTCGCGGTGTTTCAGTGGTTCAACGCCTGGAATTGCAAGAATGAATACAAGTCCGTTTTCTCGAAAAACGCGCTGAACAATATATTTCTCGCCGGAGCGACCGTTCTCATAATTTTCCTCCAGCTTCTTGCGGTCTACAATCCTTTTATGCAGAAGTTTCTACATACGACGGCGCTGAATTTCCCCGATTGGATTTTCATAATCGCCGTTTCATCGACGATACTTTGGCTGGAAGAAATTAGAAAGGCATTCAGCAATTATAAAAATATCGCATAAACTCGATTTACTTGGATTTGGGAAAGAAAAACGATAAAATGGTAATATAGCCGAGCCGGTTATGGTATAATAAAATTATGAACAAAGTTCAGCAGAAATGGATTGAGTTGGGTATTTCCATATTTATAGCGGAAATGGCCGGAGTCGTCGGTTCCGTTTTCATTGCTTCAAGCATACCGACCTGGTATGCAGGTTTAGCCAAGCCTGAATGGACCCCGCCGAGCTGGCTCTTTGGACCGGTTTGGGTGCTTCTTTACGCCTTGATGGGTATTGCCGCTTATCTTGTCTGGAAAGTCAGGCATCAGAAGAAGGAAGCCGAGGGAGCGCTTCTTCTTTACGGCGTTCATCTCTTTTTCACTTCTCTTTGGAGTTTGATATTTTTCGGCTTGCAGAACCTCGGCCTTGCTCTCGCGGAAATTTTTCTTTTGTGGCTTTTGATAATTTACACGATGATATTTTTCTTTAAGGTAAGCAGGCCGGCCGGTTGGGTTTTCGTGCCGTATCTCATCTGGGTGTCTTTCGCCATGATTCTCAACGCAGCGCTGTTTTCAATGCAGCTTTGCGGCGCAACGTCTGTTTTCAGATGTATGGCAGTTCTTTGAACTGCGGATAAAGCGGCGTTTGGCTATTTTGACTGACCTTCTCTTTTTCAGTATACTGATTGCGTAGCACCTTTATTTTCATAACGAGGAGACAAACATGCCCCATCAGTTTAGTGTCAACTTTTCCGACCCGAGAAGCGATGGAATCAAGGCCTGCGACTGGAGATGGCCGGAGAACAAGCCAGTGTGGGCTATGTCCAGCCGCGGCGAAACTGAAACGCGCTGGTATGTCGACGGTCCGCTCACGGAAGAAGGACGGAAGGAACTTCTGAAGC